>DAIPLF010000382.1:0-2571 GCA_036769375.1 Candidatus Aminicenantota bacterium
ACCTCTCCGATCCGCGACTCGTTGGGGCAGACGGAGACATGATCGTCCGGCACCCGCTGGGCGCACCAGACGGCGCCCGCCTTTCCGGTCTTAGGTGTCCAAAGCGGCCCCGCCGGCATGATCTCGAAGACCCAGAGCTCATTGGGATCATGGACGGCGAGCATCTCCCCGCCGTCGTTGAACCCGTAACCGTACTTCTCGGCCAGCGATCCCATGAGCTGGACCGCCTCGCGCGCCGTCTTGGCGCGCTCCATGGCGATGAGGGTGAGCATAGTGATGTCAAAGGCCGGGGTGGGGGTGTTGTTGTAGAGCTTGCGCGCGCAGCCGATGGTCGATTCCCCGATGCCCACTTGCTGGTCGTTCATATAGCCGAACATGCCGTGATGATAGCCGTAAGTGTGCGGCGCCTCGGGGATCTCCAGTCCGGTGAAGTCGTTCTTGTAGAGGTCCCACTTGAGACCCTGCTCGAGAGGCCAGGTCTTGTACTGGTTGATATGATAGATCTTGCGCAGCTCTCCCGGCTTGTGGTCGGCTGCAGGGACGTGACGCCAGGTCCAGTCGCAGACGCCGCAATCGCACGTGTGAGTGGCCATGGTCGAACCGTCGACCGAGGCACCCTTGGCTACCATGATGACCGTGCATCCGTCTGGGACAGCCACCTCGGCCAGGCTATCCCCCGGCCGGGTCTGCCGGCCCCACGGCAGGAGCGTCATCCCCAATAGCAGCAGCGCAAGGGCCAGAGAAGAAATGAGCATCCGTCTTTTTATCATTGGCAAGGCCTCCTTTTTCGCCGGATCCAAGAACTGAGCCCCATGGCTCTACCGATCCTCCGGTTCGAGAAAAGCATCGTATACCTTGACCATTTTCTTCCACCAGTCAGGCACCGTTTGCGTCCTCGACCGCTCGGCCGTTCTTTTCTCGGTATTGTAAGTTCCGAACTTGTTGTACTTGACCAGAAGGCGGTCGCCCAGCTCCCACCAGGCCTCTACAACCGCCCGGGCGTTGTCCAGGCAATATCCGGTGAGGAAATCAGCGGCCTTGGCGGGGTCCTGGGCATAGAGTTCCAAGGCTTGCTTGTCGATCTCCGGGGTCCGGGCGATCAGGGGTGTCTCCCATTTGGCTTGGGCTTCCCTGACGTCCTCGATAGCTGCCGCATAGATAACCTGCACATGATAGTCGGCATAATCGAACGCCCAGCGAGCCGAATCCCGGCTGAATTCCCAGTGGTCTCCCACCCTGTATGAATCGGGCATGTCTTGGATCCCGGCATAAAACGGCAGGTAGCACGAGGTGTCCTGAGAGCCAAGAGCCAGCCAGACGATACCGCCAATAGGTCCTGGCAGACCGCTCCTGGACTGCGTCACGGTCGTGTATTCCGCGTGGTTGGTGCCGATCGTCCGGGTCGAGGTGTCATAATAGGGATTGCCGAACGGGCCGCCGCGCATCCCCCGAAGCGGGTCGAACTCGGTGCCCGCGCACTTGTCCCGCATCATCGTCATGACATCCTGGAGCGAGAGCTTGCGGTCGGGCTTCACGGAGAAAGGGAGATCCATGTTGGGGGTGTCGGCGGAAAGCTTCATCGAAGGCACGGCCAGGTCGAAGAACCGCCAAAGCCGGGACCGCCTCGGGTTGCTCTTGGCGCTGCCTTGGGCCGGGCTATAGGCGCGCTTCCAGCTGAACGGATGCCCGCTCTTAGGGTCATATAGGCCCTGTTCGACGGCAAACGCGATGACGTTGGGCGAGGCCAAGAAAAAGTCTTTTTTCTTAAGGTCAATCTCTCCGATCCGGCTCTCGTTGGGGCAGACGGAGACATGGTCGTCCGGGACCCTCTGAGCGCACCAGACGGCTCCCGGCTTCCCGCTCTGTGGAGTCCAAAGAGGGCCGACGGGCATGATCTCAAAGACCCAGACCTCTTCAGGGTCGGCCACGGCCAGCATCTCACCCGCGTCGTGGAAGCCGAACCCATGCTTCTCCGCTAAACCCCCCATGAGCAGGATGGCCTCGCGGGCCGTCCGGCATCTTTCCATCGCCAGGAGAGTGAGCATCGTAATGTCGATCTTGGCCGCCGGAGTTGGGTTAAAGATCTTGCGGACATTGCCGATGGTCGCTTCACCTATGGCCAATTGGTGTTCGTTCATGTAGCCGAACACGCCATGGTGAAAAGCGTATGTGCGGGGGACCTGGGGGATTTCGAGGCCGGTGAAATCGTTTTTATAGAGGTCCCACTTGTTCCCTTCCGCGGGCGGCCAGGTCCGGATCTGGTTGATGTGGTAGATCCTCCGGGTCTCACCGGGCTTGGCGTCGGCCGCGGGGACGTGACGCCAGGTCCAATCGCAGACGCCGCAGTCGGCCGCATGGGTAGTCATGACCGACCCGTCGGTGGAGGCCGCTTTACCGACCATGATCACGGTGCAGCCTGCGGGTTCGTCGTCCGTCTGACAGACAGCAGCAGGGGGACTCTGGAGTGCCGCAGGGATACCGGTTACGACGAACAGGGCGAAAAGGAGACAGCCGGACCGCAGGAGGATGGAATTGGCTTTCATCTTCTTTCTCCTGGCTTCCCCTCACCTT
>DAIPLF010000383.1:0-2564 GCA_036769375.1 Candidatus Aminicenantota bacterium
CCGATGGCCAGAGTCAGCCTGGGTGAGTCGTTCTCCATGTCGATGGGAGCTCTCTGGGCCAATAGGATGAGAACGTTCTTGACTCTGCTCGGCATTATCATCGGAGTCCTGACCATCATCGCGGTCATCTCGGTGATCCAGGGTCTCAACAATTACGTTTACGCCAAGATGTCCTTCTACGGCGCCAACGATTTTTCCGTCACCAAGTTCTCTCCTTTCCTGATCTCACTCAAGGAACTCAGAGAACAAATGAAGCGAAAGGACATCACTCTGAAAGAGATGGAACTCTTGCGCCGGGAGTGCCGGAGCTGCGAGCTCATCGGGGCCAGCGTGGAAACCACCCGGACGGCCAAGGCCGGGAGCCAAGCGCTGAGGAATGTCGAGATCCGGGGGGTTACATCCATCGACCACAACATCGGCGCGGTGCTGGAGCTGGAGGCCGGCCGCCATCTCCAGAAAGAGGACGAATCCCATTCCCGTCTCGTTTGCGTCATCGGGTTTGAGATCAAGGAAAAGCTTTTCCCGTACACAGACCCGGTAGGCAGGTGGATCAAGATCGGCGCGGAAAACTTCCTTGTCGTCGGCCTGGGGAAAAAACAGGGGAAACTCCTGGGGATGAGCCAGGATGGCTACATCCGCATACCGATCACCACCTTCGAGAAAACCTTCGGTTCGCGCCGGAGTATCGACATCAACGTCCACACGGCTTCCCAGGAACAGATGAAGAGAGCTCAGGAAGAAGTCCGGACCGTTCTGCGCTCCGCCCGCCACCGCTCCTTCAATGACCAGGACGACTTCTCGATGCGCACTTCGGAGACCTTCATCCAGCTCTACAAGCGTATCACCTCGGGGATCTATTTCGCCATGATCGCCATTTCCGCCATCGCCCTGCTGGTCGGCGGGATCGTCGTGATGAACATCATGCTCGTCTCAGTCAGCGAACGGACCAAGGAGATCGGCATCCGCAGGGCGGTGGGCGCGCGGCGCCGGGACATCCTCATCCAATTCCTGATCGAGTCGGCGGTGATCTCCGGGACGGGCGGGCTCATAGGCGTCCTTCTCGGCCTTTCTCTGGCCAAGATCATTTCCGCGGCCACAGACCTGCCTTCAGCCATAGACCCGATAGCGATCATCGCGGCCCTGGCGATGTCCACCTCCATCGGCCTTTTCTTCGGGATCTACCCGGCCAACAAGGCCGCCAAGCTGGACCCGGTCGAAGCCTTGAGGTCTGAGCAATGAAAGCGGGCCTGCTGGGCGAAACCGTACACATGGCCTTGGATTCCCTGAAAAATCACAAGATGCGTTCGTTCCTGACGATCCTTGGGATCGTCATCGGGGTCATGACGGTGATCGGGATGGTCTCCATCATCCAGGGACTCAACCGCTCTTTTTTGCGCGAGCTCGAGTCTGTCGGTTCTGACCTGATCATCGTCTCCAAGTTCGAGCCGGGCAGCCAGTTCCAGAGAAGGTCGGAGGAGGAGCGGGAGAGGAAGGACCTGACCTTCGACGACGCCTTGGCCATCGAACAGGAGAGCCCGCTGGTCAAAGCGGTGGCCGTCCAGCTCTTGGCCGATTATTTCGAGGGCCTCCCCATCAAGTCCCAGAATATCAGGAGCGAAGACTCCTTGATCTTGGGGATGAACGAGCAGTATCCCCAGGTTCTCTCTGTCTATCAGCCGCTTCAGGGCCGCTTCCTGAGCGAATCCGACGTCCGGCACAGAGCCAGGGTTTGCGTTCTGGGGGCCGAGCCGGCAGAAACCCTTTTCCCTCATACAAACCCGTTGGGCAAGGAAATTCGGATCGGCGCCGAATCCTTCCAGGTCGTCGGCGTCCTGCAGAGAAGGGGGATGGTGTTCGGCCAGAGCCAGGACAATTTCGTCGGCATCCCCATCACGACTCTTATGAAGTATTTTCCGTATAACCTTGAGCAACTCCAGATCATCGTCACGCCGAAAAAGCATGGCTATATCACGGAGACCATCGACGACATCGCCAACACCCTCCGCCGGAGGCGTAAGGTCGGGTTCGGGAAGCCGAACGACTTCGCCGTCTTCACCCAGGACGCGATCATCGGCATGTACAACCAGATCACCGGCGCCGCTTACCTTGTGATGCTGGTGATATCCTCGATCGGTCTCCTGGTCGGGGGCATCGGGGTCATGAATATCATGCTCGTCTCGGTCAAGGAGAGGACCCGGGAGATCGGGATCCGCAAGGCGATCGGGGCCCGTTCGGCCGACATCCTCAAGCAGTTCCTCTTCGAGGCCGTTTTCCTGACGGGAACCGGCGGGATCCTGGGCATCATCAGCGGGTTCTTGATCGCCCTGCTCGTCAAGGCCGCAACACCGCTGCCCGCTTCCGTGACGCCGTGGTCGGTGGGACTGGGATTCCTCGTCTCGGTTTCCGTTGGACTTTTCTTCGGGATCTTGCCGGCCCGGAGAGCGGCTCGTCTCGACCCCATCATCTCCCTCCGCTACGAGTAGCGGACGGTCCCGCCGGGATCGGGAGACCTAGTTGTTCCCGCCCGGCGCGCCGAGCTTCGTCCTGAGGTATTCCTCAGCCGC
>DAIPLF010000049.1:0-9292 GCA_036769375.1 Candidatus Aminicenantota bacterium
AGGGGGTATCACGCCTCCCGCGAGATCGTCAAGAAACTGGACAGGGCATTGTCCTAGAAGCGAGGGCAGGGATGAAAGATGACCGTTTCCTGATCATCACCGGAATTTCCGGGTCGGGGAAAACGGCCGTCAGCCATTTCCTCGAGGATTTGGGGTACTACTGCGTGGACAATCTGCCGGCCAAGCTCATCCCCAGCCTGGTCGATCTGTGGCTGCGGGAAGAGGTCGAGATCCGGAAAGTCGCCCTCGTCGTCGACATGAGAGAACCCGGGTTCCTGGCCGATTTTCCGGCGGCCGTGGAGGAGATCAGGAAGAGGATCACCCCCAAGATCATCTTCCTTGACGCCTCGGACGAGACGCTGTTGAAGAGATTCAGCGAAACGCGCCGCCCGCATCCCCTGACCAAGAATAAATCGGTGATCGACGCGATCCGGATAGAGAGGAGGCGTCTGGCACCGATAAAGAAGATGGCCGATGACGTTTTCGACACCTCGTCGACCAACGTCTCTCAGCTCAAGGAGCTGCTTACCCGGCGGCTGGTCAAAGGCCGGACTCCGACCATGCAGATCGTCATCGTGAGCTTCGGTTACAAGTACGGGGTCCCGCTCGACGCCGACCTGATCTTCGACAGCCGATTCCTCCCCAACCCATTCTATATCGACCGGCTGCGCGACAAGACAGGGAAGAGCCCGACGGTGCGCGCCTACATCCTCCATTCCCCTGAGACCAGGGAGTTCAAAGAGAAGCTCTTCCCGTTCATGGACTACCTCCTCCCCAAGTTCATCGCCGAGGGCAAGAGCTACCTGACCATCGCCATCGGCTGCACCGGGGGGAAACACCGGTCCGTCGTCCTGGCCGAGGAGTTGAAGGGCTATCTTCGGAAGAGAAGATATGATATAAAGGTCTATCACCGAGATATCCATAAATAGGCGCAGAAATGATCGGCGGGATTATCGTCTCTCATGGCCGGTTGGCGGAGGAGCTTCTCAACGCCCTGACCATCATCCTGGGGGAAGCCCCCAATATCGAAGCCATCTCGATCGGCTGGTATGATGACGTCGAGGACTCCAAAAAAAAGATCAGCCAGTGCCTGAAGCGGGTCGATCAGAAGAACGGCGTCATCATCTTCACCGACATGTTCGGCGGGACTCCGTCCAACCTGAGCTTCAGTTTCCTCAGGGACAACCAGGTCGAGATCATCACCGGCATCAACCTGCCGATGCTCATCAAGTTCGTCTCTCTGCAGCGGAGCAACAACCTGAGGGACGTCGCCAAGAAGGTCGTCGAACAGGGAAAGAGGAACATCCACTTGGCCAGCGCCCTTTTGAGCTCGAAGCAGTAGGGGCAAACGTCTATGATCGAGAAAGAAGTCTTCATCCGCAATAAACTGGGCCTCCACGCCCGTGCGGCGGTGAAGTTCGTCAACCTGGCGAACCGCTACAGCGCTTCGGTCAAGGTCATCAAGGACGATACGGAGATCGACGGCAAGAGCATCCTGGGGATCTTAACCCTGGCTGCCGTGCAGGGGAGTTCGGTTGCCCTGAGGATTTCGGGTAAGGATGAAGACGAGGCCATGAAAGCGCTGTCCGCGCTCATCAAGGACAAGTTCGGAGAGAAAGAGTGACCGGCATGACCTTTATCCGGCTGCGAGGGAAAGGCGTCTCCCCCGGGATCGGGATGGGCGAACTCTCCCTGACCGAGCCGGTGCTCTTCTCTGTCAGGAAAGAATCGATCTCTCCAGCCGCAGTTGAAGGCGAATTGAGGCGGCTGAAGAGGGCGGTCGAACGGACCGAGAACGAGCTCCTTCAGCTCAAACGCGAGGTCAAGGGCAACATGGGAGAAGAGCATGCCTTCATTTTTGATGCCCATTTGCTCATCCTCGGGGACCGCACGCTCTTTGAGAGCATTGAGCAGACCATCCGGAAAGAAAAAGTCCGGGCGGAATGGGCCCTCACCCAGGTCAACCAGAAATACCAGGAGCTCTTCGATGCCATCGCCGACGAATACTTCCGGCAGCGCAAATCGGATGTGTCTGATGTCCTCGTTCGGGTCGCCGCCAACCTGGTGCTCAAGAAGAAGCGGACGATAAAGAATGAGCGAAAGAAACAGGAAGTCCTGGTCGCTCATGAAATGCTGCCCTCCGAGGCCGCCGTCCGGCTCAGCGCGGGGAACGTCCTGGCCGTGGCCACCGATATGGGGGGGGCCACTTCTCATACGGCGATCCTGGCCCGCTCGCTGAACATCCCGGCCGTGGTCGGCCTCCACAACATCACCCAGCAGGTCAAGAGCGGCGACTTCATCATCGTTGATGGCACTGACGGCGAAGTCATCATCAACCCTCCTCTCGCGGTGAGGAAGGAATTCCTGGGCAAAAAGGAAAAGTACGACCATTATTACCGGGAGCTCAAGAAGACCGCGAAGCTGAAATCGGTGACCTTGGATAACGTTCGCTTTTTTCCTTTGGCCAACATCGAGCTTCCGGATGAAGTGGAAATGGCCTTCTCGTTCGGGGCAGAGGGGGTCGGGCTCTTTCGCTCAGAGTTCATCTATCTCCAAAGCCCCAGCCTTCCCAAGGAAGAGGATCACCTGGCGGCCTATTCCCGGATCGCCAAGGCCGCTTACCCCGCTCCCGTCTACATCCGAACGATGGATATCGGAGGGGAGAAGAGTTTGCCGCAGCTCAAGATCGAGAAGGAGCCGAACCCCGCGCTGGGGCTACGCGCCATTCGCTTCTCTTTGAGGCACAGGGACCTCTTCAGGGTCCAGCTCCGAGCGATCCTCAAAGCCAGCGCGCTCAAAAACGTCCGCGTCCTGATCCCCATGATCACGGAAGTCGAGGAAATCGGGGAGGTCAAGCGTCTCTTCGAGGAGGTTAAGCAGGAGCTGGAAAAAGAGCGGGTCAAGTTTGACCGGCAGATCCCTCTCGGGGTGATGATCGAGGTCCCGGCCGCGGCCGCCATCACCGACATCCTGGTGAAGGAAGTGGACTATCTGAGCATCGGGACGAATGACCTTATCCAATATTATCTAGCCGTCGACCGCTCCAATGAGTTCGTTTCCTATCTTTACAAGCCCCTCCATCCTTCGGTCCTGAGGCTGATCCGCTTCATCATCCAGACGGCCTTGAGGGAGGGGAAGGATGTAGCCGTTTGCGGGGAGATGGCCGCCGACCCGCTCTCCGCGCTGGTGCTGCTGGGTTTTGGCCTCCGCAAGTTCAGCATGAACCCCATCTTTATCCCCCGCATCAAGAACACCCTACGCTCGGTCGAATTGAGGACGGTGGAGCAGGTCGTCGAAGAAGCGATGAACCTAAAGACCGCTCAGGACGTCGAGGAATTGATCATCGAACGGATCCTGGTCAAGCACCCCAGGGCTTTCCTCATGGGTCAGGTCATGTGACCCGTCCGAAATCGTCCTGAAGTCGGATGATATCTTCCTCGCTCGATCTCCCGATCCAGAGCTCCATCACGCGGCCGGGGCGGCGGCCGACGCAGCGGAGACGGTGGGGCGTTCGGCAGGGAATGAAAATCTCCTCCCCTCTTTTGGGCCGCCAGACCCGCTCACCGAGAGTCATCTCCAGGCCGCGGTCGAGGACGACCCAGAATTCGCTGCGGCGAAGGTGGTACTGCAGGGAGAGCGCCCGGCCCGGGAGCACGGTGATGATCTTAAGACTCCCCGCGGCGCGGTGGGGATAGGACCGGAAATTTCCCCAGGGACGAACCTCCCCCCCGATTTTCTTCTTGAACTGGATGCCCGTTCGATCCGGCGTCCTGGTTTTCACGCCCGATCGCTCAGAAGGGAACCTCGTCGTCCCCTCCGCCTCCCCCCTCGAAGCCCGGCTCTTCATCAATGGGCGTCTCTGAGGTGACGCCCTCGGCCGGGAAGGGTTCGACCTCGGTCGCCTCTTCGCGTTTGCCGAGAAGGATGATGCTTAGAGCTTCGATCTCCGTCGTCGACCGCTTATTCCCGTCCCTGTCCTGCCAGCTGCGGGTCCGCAGTTTGCCCTCTATGCACACCTGCTTGCCCTGGGTCAGGTACTTCTCACAGAACTCGGCCAGCTTGCCCCAGGCGATGATGCGGTGCCACTCCGCCCGGATCTTGCGCTCATTTGTCGTGGGGTTGAAAACCAGTTCGTTGGTGGCGATCGAAAAGCGGGCGATGGCCCGCTGATTTTGCGGCAAGTAGCGGAGGTCGGGCTTGCCCCCCAGGCGTCCGATGAGAATGACTTTGTTCAGGCTATTGACGTCTCTCATTTTGAGGACAACTCCTTGATTTTTTCCTGGGCGATCCGGGCCTCCTCTTCCAAAGGGTACTTGCTGATCAGGAGCTTGAAGACGACCAGCGCCTCGTCCCTCTTTCGCAGCTCGGCCAAGGCCAGGCCCTTTTTGAGGTAGGCGGCCGCAACCTTGTCTCCCTGGGGGTATTCGAGGATCAGGTTATTTAACTCCTCCACGGCCTCGTTGAACTTCCTCTGGCTGAAGAGGCACTCCCCGATCCAGTAGAGGGCATTGTCGGCCAGCGGGCTGTCCGGGAAGTTATCGCGATAGATCTTGAACCCTTCGGTGGCCAGATCGAAGTTGCCCTTGAGATAATCGGCATAAGCCGTGTTATAGACCTCTTGGGGAGAAAGCGAGGTGGGGGTGACGGCGGAAGGCTTCTTCTCGGGCGGAGGGGGAGCCGTCTTCTGCTCAGCTGGTTTTTTCTCGCCGGGCGCTCCCTCTTTATCCTTGGCCTCCGGCCCTGTGCCGGGAGCCGAGGACGGCCCTCCTTTCATGGTCAGCAGCTCTTCGGATATCTTTGCCAGAAGCAGGTTGACCTGCTCGATCTTGTCGAGGAGGAATTGATACTGGGAAGGGACGTTTTTGAGCCCCTGCTGGACGCTGCTCTGGTCGGCCTGGAGGAGCTTGACCAGGGATTGGAGGTCCCGGACCTGGGTCCTCAGAGACTCGATCTCGGCGGCGTTGCGGTCGAGCTTCTCCTCCAGCAAAACCAGGTGTTTTTTGAGGGCTTGGATATCCTCGTAAATGAGCTCGTAGGTCTTTTTGCTCTTGTCCTGGCCGAACGAAAGCGGAAAACACAGAACAATCGCGAGAAGCCCCGCCAGGCACTTGGGCATCGACGGACGCTTATTTCTCGATGATCAGGAATTGGGCTCTTCTGTTCTTCTGCCAGGCGATCTCGGTATGACCGTTGTCCAACGGCTGGCTCTTTCCGTAAGAGATCACCTGCATTCTCTGCGGGGAGACGCCGAGCGATACCAGGTAGTCATAGGTGCTCTTGGCTCTCTTTTCGCCCAGGGCCAGGTTGTATTCTTCGGTGCCCCTCTCGTCGCAGTGCCCCTCGATCAGGATCTTGGCGCTCGAAAACTTCCTCATCCAGGCAGAATTGGCCTCCAGCGCGGGCTTGGCGTCATCGCGGACCAGGTAGCGGTCGTAATCGAAATAGATCATCTTCAACGGCGCTGCGAGGTTGATTTCCTCGAGCGACTTCGACATGAAGATCTCCTCTTCGGTCATCTCCGGCTTTACCACCGGCGGCGCCTCATCCACCTTCTCGACTTTGGGCTGTTCTTTGGCCGGAGGAGGGGGGGCCACAGTCTTGGCTTTCGGCTTGCAGTTGGTCGTGAACATGACCAGCAGACAGCAGACAAAGGTTAAAATGATGATTTTCCTGATCATTCCTCTTCCTCCTTAAAAAAAGATCTGAAAGTCCACAACGGATAGTCCGTTTCCGTGTCACATTCTATCCAAACTCAGTTCCGCCTGTCAACGGAAAAATTCTAGGGGGGATTTCGGCTCCTCAGTTTGACCAGTCCGGGAGCTTGTTATTTCCCTGAGAAGTCAGGCGGCGAAGGTTGGCGCCGTCGTAGTCGATCGCGTAGAGTTGGCTCGAACCACTGACGTTCGAAGCGAAGACGATATGCCGGCCGTCGGACGACCAGCTTGGCGATTCGTTGCGGGCGTTGCTCTCGGTGAGCTTGACGATCTGGTTATTGCGGAGGTTGAGCACATACAGGTCGAAGATATTCTCAACGCGCGAAACATAGACGATGCGGTCGCCAGTGGGCGACCAGGCGGGAGCGTCGTGATAGGTGCCGCCGAAGCTCACTCGCCGGAGGTTCGATCCTTCGGCGTCCATGATATAGACCTGGGGTTGACCCAGCCCGCTCCGGTCGGAGATGAAAGCGATCTCCCGGCTCGTGGGCGACCAGGAAGGGGATGAATCGATGGCTTCGTTAAAGGTCAGCCGCCTGATATTCTTTCCGTCGGCGCCGGCGACATAGATCTCGGTGTTCCCGTCCATGGTCGAGCAGAAAGCCAGCTTTTTTCCGTCGGGGGAAAAGGAAGGTGAGAAATTCGTCCCCCGGGTCGATACGGGGAACACTTTTCCGGCTTCGAGGTCCAGCATGTAGAGACCGGCGTTGAGGTTCTTGTAAGATGTATAGGCGATCTTCTTTCCGTCCGGAGACCAGGTGGGCATGTAATCGCGGATCGAGTTGAAGGTCAACCGGGTTTGGTTATGTCCGTCATAGTCCATCATGTAGAGTTCGTCGTTGCCGTCGCGGTCGGAAACAAAGACGATCTTCGAGGTGAAGATCGTCTTTTCTCCTGAGAGGACCTTGACGATTTCGTCGGCCATCCGGTGGGCGGCCAGCCGGTTGAGCTTCGGTGACGCCTGGTAGCGCTTCCCGGAGATGAAGCGGGCCCCTTTGATGTCATAGAGCTTGCCTTCAAAGAGGATATCCTCGCCCGGGCCGCTGCTGGCCTCTCCGACAAACAGGATGTTGGCCTGGATGGATTCCCAATCCTTGAAAAAGATGTTGCCGGCGTCGAGGGGGCGGATGTAATCATAGTATTTCTTGGGCAGCAGCGAGAAGATCCGGCTGTAATTCAGGTCGTCGGAAACAACCTGATGGAGCTCGGTGGCCGTCTGCCGCACGCCGGCGGCTGAGCTCCGCGTGACGAAATTGGGCAGCGCCAGGCTGATGGCCGGGACTCCCTCCTTCAGCGTGATGTAGACTTCCTGTTGCGGAAACAGGGGAGAGGCAAGAGCCAGGAAAAGAAGGATCATGAGGCTCGGTTTTCGTTTTCTCATTTGGCATGCTCGAAGATAAGATGGATACCCAAGTAGTTGTCTTCGTACTCTCTGGGCAGCGGAGGGAACGGCGCCGACGCTTTGACGGCGCGGACGGCCGACAGGTCGAGAGGAGTGACTCCGCTCGACTGCTCGATCTTGACGTCCAATACCTGGCCGCTTTTCTCGATCCGGAAATAGATGATGGTCTGGAAGCTGCCGGAGATCCCGGGGTCGACGAGAGAAGAGAACCAGTTGGAGGAGACGCGATCCGTAATGATGTTGAGATAGTAGGTATAGGGGAAATTAGCCAGGCCGCCGGCCCCGTACCCCGGGCCTCCGGGTCCCTCGCCGCCGCCGATACGCAGGCCCGTGCCCATGCCCGAGCCTCCGCCGGTCCCTTCGGCCGTGCCCTCGGGGGCAGTCTTACCCTGGGGAGAGGGTTCAGGCTTGGTGATGGCCGCCTTTTTTTCAACCTTGGACTTAGGCTCCTTGGCCGGCTTTTCCACCGGATAGCGCATGGCCGGCTTGGATTCCGGCTGGGCCTTTTGAGGCGTCGTCAGGTCGCGGAGCGTTTCTTTTTTTGCCGGCGGGGCCGGTTTCCCGGCCGCTGGCGTTCCGCCCCCGCCTCCTCCCCGGCCACCTCCTCCGCCCCCTCCTCCGGCGACCACCATGTTCAAGGGGATGTAATGGATCAGCCCCTTTCGGGAGGGTTTGGGCAGATGCGGAGAGATGAGGATGAACAAAAGGAAGGCGACATGGACACTAAGGGAAAGATAGACCGCCCGCTTGAAAAGAAGGCGTTCGCCGCTTGCGGTCATTTCTTCCTGGGTGTCGATCTGATCTCGATCGGTTCGGTGACAAGCCCTACAGCCTCGACCCCCGCTTTCTTGATGATATCCAGTGTATCGATGAAAAACCCGTAATCGATCCCCTCATCGGCCTGGATAAAGACGATCTTCTTCTGTTTCCCGGCGAAATACCCCTCGAGCTTCCTTTGCAGCAGGTTGATATTGATCACCGACCCTTCGATGTGAATGAAACGATCTTTGGTGATGGTGATCGTCAGCCCTTCCTCGGCCGGCGCCGACTGCGTTTCAGCCTGGGGAAGGTTGACGCCGATCCCCGACTGCATCATCGGCGCTGTAACCATGAAGATGACCAGAAGGACCAGCATGACATCGATAAATGGCGTGACATTGATTTCGGAGAGGGATGTCCCGATTCTACCTCTCTTCGATAGGGACAGGGACTGCGGTTTAAGAGCCATAGAGTCGGTCGGCGATGTTCAGGAATTCCAGGGTGAAATCCTCCATCTCGGTGATCAGGTCCTTGATGCGGTGAAGGAAGTGGTTGTAGGCGATGACGGCCGGGATAGCGGCGAAAAGGCCCACGGCCGTGGCGATCAGGGCTTCGGCGATGCCGGGCGCCACGGTCATCAGGCTGGCTGAGCGGACGATGCCGATCTTGAGGAAAGCATCCATGATGCCCCAGACAGTGCCGAAGAGCCCGATGAACGGCGTGACGCTCCCGGTCGTGGCCAGGAAGCCCATCCTTTTTTCCAGCCGGGAGATTTCGACGTTCGATGCCTTGGTGAGCACGCGGCTCAGGCTTTCGAGGCTTTGGCCGTTCGGCGGCCTTTGGGGGTTCGATTTGGACAGATGGGTCAGCTCCGAGAAACCCGCCTGGAACAGGGGGACAAGGGGACTGCCCTGGAATCTCCTGGCCGCCTCGTTCACCTCAGACAGATTTTTGCTTTTCCGGAAGGCCCGCAGGAAAAGCTCCGATTTGGAGAAAGCGGACCGGATCATTCTCCTCTTGTAAAAGATGATGGCCCAGGAGAATACGGAGAAAAAGACGAGAACAAGCAGGACCAGCTGGACGACCGGGCTGGCCTCGAGCATCAAATTGATGATATTCATTATTCGCCCCAAAATTAGCACACGAGGGGGGAGATGTCAAACCATCCCGCCTTCATGGCAGGGGCAGACGTTGATCTCTTCAGGCAGTGCATGTTTGTCCTTGGCCACGGGGGGCATGGCAGTCCTATATCGAGAGAGGAAGCGCCGTCACTTCGCTATTGACGGCCGCAGTCCAGGGCCGCGATCGAGAGAGCCGGGATCGTCGCAACGCTGTCGGGAGTGGCCTCTATGCCAACCCGTCCCGGCCGCCTTGACTTCACTAGGGCCGTGGTTTATGTTCGGTCAGGCGATGAAAG
>DAIPLF010000384.1:0-2551 GCA_036769375.1 Candidatus Aminicenantota bacterium
TCCCGGTGTCCACGATCCAGATGCGTCCGCCGAAGCGCTGCATGTCCCTCGGAGTGCGGGGAATCCTCGGTGTATGGGCGATGATCATAGCCCGGGCGCCGAGATTCTCCAGGATGACGTCGACCTCTTCCTTCAAGTCTTCCTCAGGGACAGTGGCTAACTCTCTGTACCAAAGTGGGCTGTCGCCTCGGTAAACGATCGCCGGCTGAGTGATCCGGGGACGCTCGGAGCCGCGCAGGGTCCGGCAAACATCCGTCAGCTCCATCCGATAGCGGTCGTTGATCTCCTTGAGCCCCCACTTAGAATACTTTTCGCTGATGCCGCCGTGGACAAAGACGACATCGTTGATTTTTATGGCGACGTTAAGCTTGCGGAGCCAGGGCCCATACTCATCGTTGAAGTTGAAAATGTAGAGTTTTTGGGCGCTGGGATCGGCCCTCTGGGACTTCCAGAACTCGTTGAGCGCCTCCTCCAGATTCTGATTCGGGTCTTTGGCCCTGAGTTTGATGAGCTTTTTAGCCAGCGCGTCTTCCTGCTTCTTCCTGTATCCATCGGGGAGGAAATTGATGAACTGCATAAGCGTCACGTAGTCAGTGTTGCTGCTGAAGACGATGCCGGTGAGGTTTATCTCCTCGTGGTTCCCGAGAAGGACATGCACTTTACCGCCTGCCTCCTCGGCCTCCTTTTCCAGGCGTATCAAAAGGTCGAAGATTTTCTTGGCATCGTTTCCACGGTCCATGATATCGCCTGTCTGAACGAAGTGGGTTTTTCCCGCTGCCCAATGCAGCTGCGGGTCAATGACTCCTGTGCCCTTGAGGATCTTGAGGAAGTTATCATAATCGCCGTGGAGGTCACCGACGACGACGATCTTATCGATGCCCGACCATTCCCAGGGGATGTCCTCGGCCTGGGCTGCGGCTGGAAAGGCCAGGAGCGAGAAAAGCAAAGAGAGGAAGAAAGCGCGGCTGACCGCGGCGTGATTCATCTGCCTTTATAGTAATTTAATGGCCAGGGATGTCAAGCCGGACGAAGCCCGGGCGAAGCCAATTTAAATTTGACACCCGCCCAAAAAGTTGTTAACCTGAGAGGGAATCGAGAGGGATAGAGTGCCTGTGAGGTCGGGAAAGCCTCTTAAGATTGGCCGGAAGGAGGGAAACGCCATGTATGCCCGATTAACCAAGTTTGACATCAAGCCGGAAATGGTCGAGGAAGGTATCGAACTGTACCGGAAGAGCGTTGTCCCCGCCGCCAAGGCGCAAAAGGGATTTGTCGCGGTTTACCTCCTCACGGACAGGCCGACGGGAAAGGGTTTCGCCTTAACCTTCTGGAAGACGGAGAAGGACTGTCTCGCTAACGAGCACAATCTCTACTATCAGGAGCAGTTGGTCAAGTTCATCCCTTTCTTCCAAACTCAGCCCATCCGCGAGGGCTACGAGGTCACCGTCGAGGCCTAAAATCTCTTCCCCACCTTTCTTGTGCTCTTCGGGATCATCGGTTATAGTGTGGGCCTGGAAAACTCCATGAGGACGAGGTGATGTTATGGTCGAACAATTCGCCGAAAGCCAAGTCGCCAAGATCGCCCTGCTCATCGATGGAGACAATGCCCAGCCGTCGCTCATCGAGAACATCATCACCGAGACCGCCAAGTACGGCGCGATCACGATCCGCCGCGTGTACGGGGACTGGACGACCGCCAGCATGTCCGGCTGGAAGAACGTCCTGAACAATTATGCCATCCAGCCGATCCAGCAATTTCGCTATACGATCGGGAAAAATGCGACGGACAGCGCGATGATCATCGACGCCATGGATATCCTCCACAGCCACCAGGTCGGCGGGTTTTGCCTCGTATCCAGCGACAGCGACTACACTCGGCTGGCCACCCGGATTCGCGAACACGGGATCTTTGTCATGGGCATCGGGAAGAAGTCGACTCCCAAGGCGTTCGTCAATGCCTGCAACATTTTCATCCAAACCGAGAACCTGGCCCCCCGGCAACAGGCACCAAGAAGCCGGAGAGATGCCAAGGTCCCTGAAGTGAAGAACGAAAAGCCCAAGGAACTCGACCCCCTTCCTCTCCTCAGGGGGGCTTATGAGATGGCCGTTCAGGAGGACGGTTGGGCCAACCTGGGGACGCTCGGGTTCTACCTCCATCAGCTCGACCCGAGCTTCGACCCGCGCACCTACGGGTTCAAGCAGCTGTCCCAGTTGATCAAGAGCCACTCCAACTCTTTTGAGCTCAAGTTCAAAGAAGAAAGCGGAACCACTAACGTCTACATGAGGAGTAAGGAGTAGCCTTCCGTCAGGGCTGGACTTCTGAGAGAAAAGACCGCAGCTTTCCCCCCTTGCTGAAGCTTTCCAGCTTGCGCAGTGCCTTGGCCTCGATCTGGCGGATGCGCTCACGGGTCACCTTGAAGACATCGCCCACTTCCTCCAAGGTGTGCTCCTTGCCGTCCATCAGACCAAATCGGAGCTTCAGCACTTCCGCCTCTCTTTCGGTGAGGCTGTCCAGGGCGTGCTCGATCTGTTCCCGCAGGTTGCGGTGGATGAC
>DAIPLF010000385.1:0-2536 GCA_036769375.1 Candidatus Aminicenantota bacterium
ATACCCTGAGCCTTCCTCACCAGTTCTTGGCTTTTTGAGGTTCCATCCGTCGGAGGTCCAGCCCCTGCTCGAAAGCACCGATGCGGTAGAGGCAGATCTCCCGGAGCGAGGATGGATGGTGAAGCGCCTCGGACAGGGACTGAGCTCCCACCGCCCAGACGCCGCCTCCTCTGACGACGACGATCTTGTAATCGTGGAGCAGGTGGACGAGCTCGGCGACATCCGTCCCGGCCGGGACCACAGGGATCGCCAGATGGAGGAAGCTTCCTTCGGCGTCGATCGGCACGATGCGCTCGAGCGGCCGCTCATCGCCAGGATAGCTAAAATGGGCCTGAGCCTCCGCCTCAGGCACATAGCAGTGCATGATAGTCTGGAAGTCGCTCGCCGCATAAATCTGCCTGTGCATCCCGAGCTCGGGCGAATCGCCATCCTCTCCCTCGAGCGGGACTTTACGCAGCGGGCCGCCGATATCGCGGGGCATCGACGCCTTCGGCGCATAGAGCATTTTCTCGACGCCGCGGATGGACATCGAGCCGGTATGAAAAGGCGAAAGGCGGGACTCGAATATCCTCGCCCCCGCCTTGGCAAATTCGTGGAGGATCTCGGTTTCCTCAGGGAACTCGCAGATGCCGTCGTCGTCGACCGTGTAGGAAGGCAAAGGGGAGGAGAAGACCTCCCCCGGCGCGCTCTGGACTCTTTGTCTCAGTCCCCCGACATCGGCCTTGAGGCGCTTTAAAAGGCGGACGATATACCCGGAGTCGTTGGCGACACAAACCCGGAAGAAGGCCTCCTGCAGCGTCCTCCCTTTGGCGAAAGTCCCGTGGGCCTGGATCACCGTGGCCGGGTGCTCGGCCAAGCGCCCCGGAATGACCCTGGCCATCTCGGCCGAACCGCTGGGGACGGCCACCCAATCGACCGGAACGACGCCGCCCAGATGAAAATGCCCGAGGGGGTCGATGGGGATGAAAGGCGCCGGCTGGTTGGGCTTGTCCTCATCGTCCAGGGTGACGACAGTCAACTCTTTGGTATGGGCGTGGATGGAAGCGGCCACGCCGTCCAGGGCCAGGATGCGGGCATGGATATCCGTTTCCGAGGAAGCTTTGTAGTAGCCGAAATCAGTCTCACTGGGAGAAAGGAAGCAGATATGGCTGGGCTCAAGGTCGCCCTTCTGGGAGCCCGTGGCGGTGATGACGATCCAATCGTTTCCCGTTTCATCGCGGTGCCTGACGGCCATGTTGCCGCTGTGGCTATCCTGGATATCGTACAGGAGAGAGGCCCGGCCAACCGTTTGAAACAAGCGCAGGATTTCCTCGCTGGCTTTCCAAGTCTTTTTTTTCATGGTGATTTCCGTTTCTTGACCCCCAGCGATGCGAGCAAAGCAGGAGTCGGAATCCCCCGTTCGTCCCAGCCTCGGGCGCGGTAGTAATCCGACCTCATCCTGGCGCCGGCATCCGTCGGAACCAGGCGTTCCTCGCCCGCGACCAGGATGGGCTCGCGGCTGAACCTGACAGGAAGGACATCGTCCGCCTCAGTCAGCCCGGCCGCGAAGTTGAAAAGCCTCTCCACCGCCGCGATCCGGTTGGCGATCTCCTCAAGACGGGCCGTCGAAAAATCCAGTCCGGTGAGGCCGCTCATCATCCGGGCCCAGGGATCATAGGAAAAGGCATAGCCGGTAAAACGGCAAACTCCCAGACTGTCCTGAACAATGCCGAGGTTGTGCATGTTGCGAATGCCGATGGGCGACTGGAGCAAACTGAAGCGGGGGATCTCTTTGGTGCCTCCGAAGAAAGCCAGGGAAACAGCATACCCCCCCTTAAGGTGGCAGGCGCCGGTCGGTGAAGTCATGTAGCCGAGAGCTTGAGTGAAAGAGGCCCGGGGGTCATAGGCCGGGATCTCCTGCTTCTTTATCGTCATGGAGAATTCCGGATGACCGCAGGAATCAGCCAGGCGATAGGAGCCCTCGGCCAGGCGGTCGCCGATCCCTTGCCGGAAAGCGACGCGGCGGGCAAGCTCATCCAAGAGGTCGCTCCGGCCGAAGCGGATCTCGATCCCCTCCGTATCTTGGGATCGAAGGAGGCCCCGTTCAAAGAGCTCCATGGCGCAGGCCAGCGTGCCGCCGAATGAGATCGTGTCCATCCCCAGTTCGTTGCACAGGTAGTTGACCCGCGTGATCGCTTCGAGGTCGTAGATGTCGCAGTCCGGGCCGATCATGACCATTGTCTCGTACTCGGGGCCCTCACCTTTTCTATCGCCGACCCGGGTGTGCCGCTGGCAGCCCATGGGGCAGAGATAGCACCCGGCCGCCCGTTGGAGCAGCTTTTTGGCCAAGGTCTCGCCGGACACCTTCTCTACATCCTCGTCCCGGTGCCGGTTGTCCCCGAAGTTCCGGTGAGGGAGCATGTTGATCAGGTTGATGAGCTCGACCAAACCGGCCGTGCCCAGGTCGCGGAGCAGCCGTTTGGTGGCGGGCGCCTGTTTCAGGAGGTAGAAGCTCTGGTCCAGTCCCGACTGGTATCTTTCCTTGTCTTTGACCCGG
>DAIPLF010000386.1:0-2533 GCA_036769375.1 Candidatus Aminicenantota bacterium
TCGTTCCCCCCTTTCCGCACGATCAGATAAGGACGTTCGCTTCGCCGATACTCTTGATCATAATCTGGATCTGCCGGACGATGATGCTCCGTCGCGTGTAGTATAGGAATCTGGTTTTCGGCCGCGCTCGCCGAGTGAGCATTTTTGCGGCCGTTTGCCCCTTCAACCATTGTTAGGGAGCATAGATCAAGACATCAAGCCCTGTCAATGACAGCTCTGGAGAGTCGGGATGTTACGGTGGAAACGGCCGCCGGGCCAGAAGAGCCCGAAGTCCGCCAGGCCTCCCCTCCCGGGCAAAGAGAGAGTCACGAAGCATATTCAGTGGAGGCCTCAGCGGCCATGAGATATTCCTGGAAGGCAAGCCGAGGCGGCGGGGGCCTCTCCGCAACAAAGGTCAGCTTCAGATCGTCCTGTGCTTTTTCATCGTTCGCGAATATAAGAAGCTCAAGGCCAAGGGATCGGAAGCGCAGGCAGGATCCTAACGGGATCGCCAGCGGCTCTTCCGCGCTAATTAACAAAATAATCGGTTTTTCGAGTTGGCCCCACTTCCCTTTTCGACCGGAAAGATTCAGGCGAAGAATAGGACGAATTGCCGAAGCTTGCCTACTTAAAAATGACGCCGCAAGATCCCTTAATTTCGGGATTCTTCCGGGCCTTGACCATGATGATCAGCTCGTCGCCCTTCTTGAATCCCGGGTTCTTGAAATAGAGATTCGTCCTGAAGCCGGTCGTCCTGTTGAGGTAACCTACGTCGCACCGAAGACCCCAGGTGGCGAAATAATCAGTATCCGAGGGGAAACTGTATGGTCTTAACTCAGAAGAATTGGCGAGGTTCTCTTTTCCCAGAGTGTCGTAGATCATCGGATCGCCCATCTCCCTGTACCCTTTACGCCATTCCTTATACGTGGGCATTATGTATTCCTGGCCCTTATAGATCATTGTCACATCGTCCCGATGGATGGAGAGGCTCTCGTTTCCCCGGGCTGCGAAAAAGGCCATGAACACGATATAGGGGCTATCGATCTTGCGGACAGCCACAGTAGTATCAATAGCGACTATGATATCTCCCTCTCGGCCGAGAAAGAAAGTCTGGCCCATTTCGATGGTCTGGGCGAAACCAGCCCAGGCGAGAATCAAAAGGACAAGCAATACGGAACTCATGGTTCTCATGTTTCCTCCAATCTTCCAATCGCCTGAAATGGTGCCCAAATTTCCCTCTATATAGTAGATTTGCTATTCTGGCGCGCTGGCCGAGTGAGCATTTTTACGCCCGTTTACCCCTTCAACCATCGTGAGGGAGCATAGATCAAGACATCAAGCCCTGTCAATGACAGCTTTGGAGGGCAGGGATGTTGCGATGGAAACGCCCGCGAGGCCAGAAGCTCCAGAAATCAGCCAGCCTCTTCCTCGCATACTCGACTTCGGGCGCGCGGGGGTCCCAGTGGACCTCGCCTCCCACGATGAACCGGAATTGGAGGGCACAGAAGCCCTAGCTAAGATCCGCCCAACCCAAGAATGTGGCTATTTGATCCGGGAACTTCTTAAGATCCCCCGGCGCCGGAGTTAATTATTTAATCGTAAAATTCTGACCATAAGGGAACTCAAACGATTTGATCAGGATCCCCTCTTCAAGGTCAAAGATCTTGAAATTGTTCATCGCGGCGGCGATTTCGTTTTTGGCATCGCCATCCACGTCCTCTAGGGCCAGTCCATTGATAGACTCTACGCCCAAGGGGAAAACTTGTGATGGATAATAACTCTGGTCGTATTTGAAGAAATAGAAACCACTACCGGTCACGCCAACGACGATTTCATTTCCTGGGAATTCATCCACATCGGCTGCATCCACCCCTTGAGTGAAAGATAAGAGATTGGTTTTTGGCTGCGGCGGCTGAGCGAGCCTTTTTGTGACAATTTGCCCCTCCGCTCATCCTCAGGGAGTATAAATCGCGGCCTTGGGTGAGGCGACTCCCAGCTTGAGATTGCCCAACGCGATCCGCAGCAGGTACTTGGCCTCCTCGGCCGAGGCGGCCGCCAAGAGCGATGACATCAGGTCGAGCTTTTTCGATTGCGAACCTTGCCCCGAGGTTTCCGCGATCTTCCGCAGCGTCTCGATGACCCGACGGACGGCAAGTCCGTTCCCCCCGTGAACGATCTTTGCCGCCGCGAGCCCCAGGTCTCCCGTCTGCCTGGCCAGGCCGGCGACTTCGGCCTCCGCTCTGCCGGAGGCCCCGGCCAAGGCCTTGATCAACATCTTCTCGGCCAGGCCGAGGTCGATTTTTTGATATTCGGCCCCGATCCTTCCCAGGCAGAGATACGCTACGGCTGGAAGGTCGGACTTCGGGACGGTCCTAAGAAATGAGGCGAGGGTATCTCGTATGGCATTCCGGGAGCTCAGGCCTTCCAGCTTTTCAAATACCTCGACGAGCGCGCGAAATTTCACGCCAGGATGACAAGCAACTATCGTGCCAATCCAGCCCGGCACTACATGTCCCGCCGGAAAGGACTCAGATTCCCCGGCCGGGATGGTCTC
>DAIPLF010000387.1:0-2524 GCA_036769375.1 Candidatus Aminicenantota bacterium
TCATCCCATTCCCCTGATCTCTGGTCAATCTGCGAATAGTTGTAACTTTAGCGTTCTTATAGGAGTGGTAAGAAATGGATTATCTATATATACTATTAAGAGCCGCCCTGGACTTGAATTGAGGTCGAGCATCCCGTCGGTAGGCAGAAGGAGTGTCATGCTTGAGCCGACTTCCGCAGATTACCCGGAGGAGTCTCATCTCAGCGTGGTCTGCCGCGTCTCGACAAAGCCTGTATCGCTAATCCTTGTCCCGAACGGGGCGGCCGTGCGGGGAACGTGATGCCTCGGCAGCTCTGGGAACCCGGGGCTTTCATGGGAGGGTCGCATGCTGCTCTTCACTGATTACTCTTCTGCCGCTGGCCCGAACTACCGAGTTTGCCTTCGGAGAACCGACGGCGGTCCCATTGTGCGCTCGATGGGGAGAGGGAAGCCATGAAATGCCCATCTTGTGGGATCGAGAATCTGGAAGATTCGAAGTTTTGCCGGAAGTGCGCGACGGTGCTTCCGGGGGGAGAGGCCTCATTCACCCGGACAATCGCCCGAGGGCCTGTGGAGCTTGCCTCCGGGAGCGTGATCGTCGGTCATTACAAGATCAACAAAATCCTCGGCCGGGGTGGAATGGGGGTTGTTTATCTGGCCGATGATACGCGCCTCAAACGTCCCGTAGCCTTGAAGTTTCTCCCGCCCGGGCTTGCCCTGGACGAGGACATCAGGAAGCGGTTCATCATCGAAGCCCAGGCCGCGGCGGCCCTCTCCCATCCTAACATCTGCACCATCTATGAGGTCGATGACCAAGCGGAAAAGGCCTTCATCTCGATGGAATACATCGAGGGGGAGAACCTCAGAGAAAAGGCCGGTAAGGGCCCTCTTCCATTCGACCATGTCCTCGATATCGCCCTCCAGATCTGCGCCGGACTGGGCGAGGCCCATAAGAGGGGAATCGTCCATCGGGATATCAAGAGCGCGAACATCATGTTGACGGCCAAGGGACAGGCAAAGATCATGGACTTCGGGCTGGCCAAGGTCGCCGGTTCGGCTTTGGTCACGAAAGAGGGCTCGACTATGGGGACGGTGGCCTACATGTCGCCCGAGCAGGCGAAAGGCGAGGCCATTGATGCACGATCGGACATCTGGTCGCTGGGAGTCGTCCTCTATGAGCTGGCGAGCGGAAAGATGCCGTTCAGAGGGGACCTTGAATCCGCGATCATCCACAACATCATCCACGAGGAGCCGAAGCCGCTCAAAGCGATTGTACCCAAGATCCCGGAAGGGTTCGAGCGGATCATCCGTCGGGCGCTGAAGAAGAAGGGGGAAGATCGTTATAGCTCAGCGGCCGAGATGCTGGCCAACCTCAAACAACTTCAAGGGACCCTCGAAAAGGAAAGGGCTGGCGTATTCAATCCCCGCTCGTTCCTCCGCATCATCCGGAAACCTCTGGTCGCCGTTCCATCTGCGCTTGTCCTCATCGCCCTCGGTTTTGTCGTCTATTCTATCCTCAACCGCCAGGCGAAAATCAGCTGGGTGCGCCAAATCGTTCTCCCCGAACTTCAACGCCTTCTCGATGAAGCTTCCCCGCTGCAACCGAAAGAAAGTTTTCGGATGCTCGACCTCTACGAAAAAGCCGCCAAGTATCTTCCCGACAACCCTAAGGTCAAAGAGTTCTTCCCCAAATGCGTGAGAGATTTCCCGGTCAAAACGATCCCTGACGGGGTCCGGGTTTTTGTCAAGGAGTACTCTTTCCCAGAGCGCCCGTGGCGCTATATCGGAACAACGCCGATCGAAAAGATCCGGCTGCCGCGGGGTTTCTTTCGGTGGAAAATGGAAAAGGAGGGGTATGAAACACTCGAATCCACTGCATCTGCGTTTTCTTACGATCCGATAACGCAGCAAGATATCCTCGGCGTGGAAAGGCGCCTCGAGGCGGTGGGCACAATTCCCGGCGATATGGTTCGTATTCCGGGCGGTAAAACCGACGCAGGAATTCTCGAGGATTTTTTCATCGATCGATATGAGGTAACGAATAAAAAGTATAAGGAATTCGTCGACCAGGGCGGGTACCACAAAAAGGAATATTGGAAGCAGCCTTTTGTTAACGATGGTAAAAATCTGTCTTGGGATGATGCCCTGGCTTTGTTCGTCGATACGACCGGCCGTCCGGGACCGTCCATTTGGCAGGGTGGGGCTTTCCCTGAGGGCCAGGCGGGCTATCCGCTCTCCGGCGTGAGCTGGTATGAAGCGGCGGCGTACGCCGAATTCGCGGGCCGAAAGCTTCCGACGATCTACCATTGGGGTTTGGCCGCCCTTCAAAGAGTCTATCCGAGTTGGTACTTGCCTTTCATGAACTTCGGTGGGGCAGGCCCGGTGGCCGTTGGCAGCCGCCTGGGCCTGAATTACTACGGAGCCTATGATATGGGCGGCAACGTCAGGGAGTGGTGCTCGAACGAAGCGCCCGAAGGCAGGATCATCAGGGGTGGGGCCTGGGATGACGTAACTTACATGTACGAGAACCTGAGCCAGGCCTCGA
>DAIPLF010000050.1:0-9129 GCA_036769375.1 Candidatus Aminicenantota bacterium
GCGAGGGGTGACTCTTGCCGCGCAGCGCGTCGAGGGCCTTTTCACAGGCCTGGTGATCGTCGTGGACGCGCCGGAATTCCGCGTTTTCCCTGAGGAGAAGCTCCTTGACTTCCTGTTCGTCCATGCGGCGGTTTCCTCCGCGGCCAGAATAACATATCGACCGGACCGAATCAATTTGGCGGGGACATGTACCTTTGGTACGTGTCCCCTATCTATTCTTGTACATGTCCCCGCTCTTTGTGGACGGTTCCCGCCTCGGCTTGCCTTATGGCTTGTCCCTCGAGAATCGCGCCACTTCGTTTTTGAGCCGCTCGGCGTCCCAACGGCCGGGATGCAAGAGGACCCGGTACCTGAGGACGAACGTGTCCCCGGGACGAAGGCTGAGCGTCTCGTAGCAGAGCACGGCAGGGTTGAACCAGCTCATCGGGGCCGAGCGGATGACATACCAAGGCGTGGGTGTGCGCGGATTCCCCGTGTGGTCCAGGATGGCGATCCCCGCGGGTCGTCCGTCGACAAGACCCGAATAATCCAGCGCCACATGCCGGCCCCGGTACCGGTCGTTGGCCCAGATCTCGGCTGGTCCGTCGCTCGTCATCACCTCCCGGTCCGCCAACCCCTCGGCCAAACGGAGCGACAGCCCGGCATAGCCGCCATTGAACTGCCCGCCGGGGTCCCAGGGCGGGAGTGTCCGGTCGAGGACGATGTCCGCGGCCGCCGCGAAGGCGCCTGTCCAGTCGATGGCGTAGACCCCGTCTCTATCCGGCCGGGAGACCTCGATCGTTCTCTTCTCGGTCAGGACCGGGGCACTCCCTCCAACGGGCCGGTAGTCCAGGTCCATCTCGATCCGGGCTTCGAGGACCTGTGTGGTCGAAACGCGGACGTTCGTCCAGGACGTCCGGCCGGCGGGGTGGCCTGTCTTGGGATCGATCTCCCAATAATTGACCTTGTTGATGTATTTCCAGCTGAACCACAGGCCATGATGCCAGAGGTGATCGGGCGGCCGGTCCCATGTCATCAGGAGGCCGTCTGTTGTCCGAAGAGGATGAAAGTAGACATGGTCGCCGTCCGCGGCGTAATGGAGCTGCCACAGCGGACCGCCGGGCCCGATGAGGGCCAGGCTCGCCCCCTTCTCCTTCTCCCATCGCCAGCCTCCTGAGCCGGCCGGCCCGCGGCACGCCGAAGAAGCCAAAATGACAAGGGCCGAAAGGAGCAAGAGAACGAAACGCCGGTTCATGGGTCAGCGCCTCCTGGCGGAGAGATGATAGCCCAGTCCGGGGCACTTTCCAAGGGGACGGCCCTGGCCCTTCCGGATCATCTCGGCCCAGCCCTTAGTCGGGCTCGGCGCCGGCGCCAAGTAAGGCCACGGGGCCGCCCGCCTCTTCCCATGCCCGTCATACTAATGCTTGACAATACTATTCTGTTGCAATAGTATAGTCGTGTGATCGTGAAAAGCAGGATCCCGAATATCCACCCCGGAGAGATCCTCTCCGAGGATTTCCTCAAGCCGATGGGCATCTCGGCTTACCGGCTTTCGAAGGGGGCGAACATCGACCAGACGAGGATCAGCGAGATCATCCGGGGCAAGCGCAGCGTCACGGCAGACACCGCGCTTCGCTTGGCACGCTTCTTCGGCAACTCGCCGGAGTTCTGGCTCAATCTCCAGGGCCACTACGACCTTGAGCAGAAGAAGCGGGAGATGGAGAAGGACTTGAAGAAGATCAGGCCGTATTCCCCTATAGAACGCTCTCCTTATTCGGCGACAAACCGGCCGTAATGTTGACTTCACGGCCCCGAATTATTATACTGGACGCGCTTTCCGGCGGTCGCCGGGAGCGCGATGGCTAGGTAGCTCAGTTGGTAGAGCGAAGGACTGAAAATCCTTGCGTCGGCGGTTCAATTCCGTCCCTAGCCATTTTTCTTTTTTCCTCCTATGAACTCTAGCTCCCCTTTTTCATATGGAAAGAATGACAATAATCCCCTGCCAGAAATCCCGCGTAAAACCTGGAAAAACCGAGAAAAGCCAGGAACACGAAGTGGGCAAAGTGTGTCCAAAGTGTGTCCACATTCTCTGCCCTAGTCGAAATATGGGTAGATTCTGAGCGGGACACGGCTGCAAATCCGCAATTTGGCGAAGAATTTTTTCGGATCAAAAAAATACTTAGGGCACATTTTTGGACACACTTATTCGCCCCCAGTTTCCCTTGATCAGTGGTCTGCTATTCGATAGCGACCGTCCAACTCTCGCTTTTCCAAGCGACTGGAGCTGTAGCTCAGGTGTCGACTTTTTCGCCCTCCCCATAAGAACCCCGAAAATGCCCATTTTCCAGGGGGATACCGTTTATCGGCGCGTCTTGGCTCGTCCCGGATTTTGCTGGCTTTTCCAAGGGTTCGGTCAAGATTTGGTCAAGGTCGATTTCGCCGGGAACTGATATTCTATCTTAGGTCTTTGGTGGTTCGCAATTTATCGAGGCTACCTTTTTTTGTGAGTTCCAGATAGATTTTCATTGCCAATGGGGGCCAAATCCAGCGGCCTTCTTTCTTAGGCGGCTCCTTTATGCCGAAGGCCAGCTTGACCTCGTCCTCGCTCTTTCCGGCGTCGACGAGCGCGGTGACCTTCATGTAGGTTTCCTTGATGAACCCCACAAGGGTCTGGATTTCGTCCCTGGACATCGGCTCGGCATGGCTCGGCACAAACAACCGGATCGGAGGTTCTCTTTCCAAAAGAGTGGTCAGGGCCGTCACCAATCCGAAGGTTGTTCCCCCTTTTCTGTCCTGGACCAGAGGGTCCCTGCCCGAAAAAGCCAGATCACCGATGAAGGCGATGCCCTTATCTGGAAAGTAGACACTGGTATCTTCGGCTGTATGGGCTCGGCTATGCTGGATGAGTTCGATCGGTTCGGAGCCTACGCCCAGGCGAAGCTCACCACTGAACGCGACGGCGGGCTTGAGCTTGAGCTTCAGCCGAGGGTCGTAGATCTCGATCGGAGCGTCCATCTCGAGATAGGTTTCCAGGCCAGTCGTCATCTCGTTCAGCGCTTTGAGGCCGATGATGACATCCGCCTTTCCGGGATAAGCCCGATACCCATTGACGCAATCTGAATCGCTGTGGGTGAAGACGATCCTCGTGATCGGCTCTCCGGTGAGCTTGGCGATCGCGTCGACGACCTTCTGCGTCCCTTTCTCCGTCGCTTTCGCGTCAATGACGAAAACCCCGTCTTCTCCGATAAAGACGCCGACGTTAGCCCCCCATTCCCCCTTAGCTAAATACAGGCCGTCCTCAAGAGTCACGAGCTGGAAAGGGGGAGGGTCCTTCTTTTTCAGGTAATCGAAGACCTGGCCATCTCTGCTTATAGCTGCGGGGACGAGCTCCAGGGCCAGAATGGCCGCCACGATGAATTGAAAGACTCTCTTCATTGGCGCCTCCAGCAAACCCTTAGGACGGGAGCGAGATGAGCGGGTCTATTTCTTGACGCCTCCGTCCGTTTCAACTGAAAAGAATTGGTACTTGTCGTACTTCATGTCGATCTTAAGCTTCAGCGTTCGGTCCTTTGTAAATTCCCCGCGTCTTGGGTACTCGACCCTTATGATGGATTGGCCCGGGAACCGGATTCCGTTCTTCTCAAACTCATAGGTATGCGCCGTCAAGAGATAAGGCCTTACCCGGAATTGCACGCTATCTCGCAGGACGTCGTCGTAGCCCTCGATCGGCACCCCCTGGACTTCGATCCTAAGGATCTGGGAATTCTCGGAGTCGACCCAGACCGTGGCGTATTCGACCCCCCGGCTGTTTCCAGACCTCGGAATGGCCTCAAGGACAGCTGCGTTTCTTCCCTGGAAATCGGCCTGTCTGATGATGCGATAGTTATAGAGGGTTTGTCGTTCGCAACCCAGCAGCTCGACCGCGGCCAGGACTGGATTCAGAGCGGTGAAGCGCTTCTCTTCGAGCAAGGTGGTCCGGTCGGGCATCTTCTTGCCATCATCCTTAAGCACGACCCGCCGCTCTTCGACCCGGTCGCCCCTCCTGACGAATAGGTAGTCGCAGACATAGTCGCTTCTGATGGTCCGTTGAGGGTCCCATTGAGGGAAAAAAGCCTGGCTCATGATCTGACCTGTCTCACGTGAGGATACGACGATGCCCCCCCACTTGGGCTCGGTGGCAAAGTTATAGTGCGTTTCGCTGATCTTTTCTTCGCAGATGAACTCGAGGGCCGCCGTCCCGAGTTTCTCGCAATAGACGGCCGCACCTTCCAGAATCCGGGATAAATCGGATCCTACGGCCCGCTCGGTGCCCGCCGGAGCCATCGCTCGTTCGGCCTCTTCTTCGAACCGACGATATCTCTCCGGATCGAAAACAACAGTAATATTGGCAGTAAAGAGGATAGGCTTCCCTTCCTTTATCGCTGGATCGAAGGTCCACTGGCGGACCGCCTGCACAGCCGCGAAATCCAGATAAGGATGCAGGGGCCGAGCGACCTTGATTTCGACGACGGTCCCCTTTTCGTCGATCACGACTTGCAGCCCGACCTCTCCTTGAATGCCTTGCTGCCGCAGCTCTTCCGGGTAAGCTGGGATGAGCGTCGATATAGCCTGGGGCGGTGTTACAGTCGCTGCCGCCTCTGTTCCCGACCTCCTCCTCGGGGCTTTTGGCAGTTCCTCAGGGGTCTTCGGTCTCGTCACGTAGACCAGCATAAAGAACGCGCCGCTGCCATACGGCATGCCAACCATCACGGGATCGTCATATGTCAAGCTCAATCGCGTATCCAAGAGCTGGTCCATTCGGCCTCCCTTTCGGGAGGACGCCGAATCGTCGGGCGTCTTGAAGAGAGAGACATCTAGTTCAAGGGTTTGAGCGGAGAGCCGCTTGGGAGCAAAGCCGAATTTGAAACGATAAGACTTATGTTCGATATCTATCGAGAATCTCCCGACTCGTCCGTTCCATTTTCCCGGATATGCGAAATATTCGTCCACGGATTTGAGGCCCTGGGTATCAATGAGCATCTCTATAACGGCAGCCGTCAATTCAGCCGGTGGAGAATCCAGCTTCGATCGCAGTTCCGCGACTCCAGGCTCTGACGATGCCGTCCATACAGTGGTTTTTGCGAGACCTGGTTGGCCCTCAGGCCACGCACCCCTGAAAAGATGAATCTGAATGAGCGTTTCCTCCGCGGCCCGGGCCGGGGCTGCGGCGAGTATCAGGCCCAAGGTCAAGATCAGGAGCTTGTCCCTAGTAACCATTTTGGCCTCCCCTTGTAGAAGCGCCAGAATCCTATCTCAAGATACAGCAAGAACCGTGCCCTAATCAATTAGCATTAACATTCATATAATCAATGCTATACCTACCGTCGATGCAGCCGTTGATGAAAAGAACCTTGCGAGCTGGCAGGTAGGTCTTTACGCATTTGAGCCTGTTGCGGATCACCTTCAGGACCTCGCGGAGCTCCGAGAAAGAACCGTCTCCCGGGGCGTCCCGGGCGTTCCGGGGTCTACCGTTTATTCCAATGGTTTGGTCAAGATTTGGTCAAGATAGGCAAGCCACCACTCGTTCCCCGAAGGACAGAGATCCGCGCAGGCAGAGTCTGAACGCCGGGATTCGAGGCTTGGATGATTGACTATCGACCGAAGTGAGCATATCCTTTTTTGGGGGAGAGAAAATATAGGGAGGCCACATGCGAAAAGCTGTCTATGCGCTGGCTTTGGCGCTGATCCTGGCAGTTGCTTGGGGATGCAAAGGAACCCCGGCTTGGAAGGGTTCGATCGAAACGGTGGACGGCGTTCAAGTCGTCCGGAACCCCAAGGTTCCGATGTACCCTCAAGGGGCTTTGGTGCTCCAAGAGGAACTGACGATAGGAGTAGCTGAGGGTGCTGAGGAATACTCATTTGTCCGCTTGCGGGGGATAGCCATTAATGAGCAGGGCAATATCTTCGCCTTGGACCAGAGAAAACCGCGGGTCGATGTCTTCGCCAGCGACGGCCGCCATCTTCGCTCAATAGGGCGGCAGGGACAAGGCCCCGGGGAATTTCAGACGCCGTTTTTCATTGCCCTGGCGCTGGCGGGTGAGCTGCTGGTCGGGGACATGGGACGGCTATCCTTCTTCGATCGCGAGGGGGCCTTCCTTCGCAGCCAGGATAATTCGGCCCATTCTCTGGCCTTCGTCAAGTACCTTTCGAACGGGAGCATCGTAGGCACGCGGATGGTCCTAGATGAGGAGAAACCCCGGTACGAGGTCGCCCTCTGCGGTCCTGGTTTCAAACAGAAGACCGCCCTCGTCTCATCGCCCATGCCGGATCCGTCTGGGAAATTTGCGCTGTTCACGAGCGTCGTCCGTTGGGACATTTCCCGTGGCCAGGAAATCGTCTGCGCTTCGGGGGAGGGCGATTACCGCCTGAGCGTTTTTAGTACAGAGGGACGCCTGATTCGGACAATTACCAAGGACCACGATCCCGTCCCGCCCTCCGAATTCGATATCGACCGCCAGAAGAAACAGCACGGAATCCAGCCGGGGGAAGAGGTGGTCATCCCCCGGTACCTTCCACCCATTTCCTGGGTGTATGCAGATGATGAAGGGCATATCTACGTCTCGACCTGGCAGCGGGACCCCAAGACGGGGATATCCCTCTTCAACATCTTCGATACGGAGGGCCGTTATCTCTGCGACTATCGAATTCCGGGCGAACCGCTGGTCTTTAAGGACGGTAGGCTTTATGCAATCGTCCAAGATAGCGATGGGATCCAATACATCAAGCGCTACCGGATGATCTGGGAGCATTGAGCGGAGTTCAAGGGAGACATCTCTCGCGGATCGACTTCGGGGTTCGCGGAGCTCGAGGAGGATCTTCGAAGTCTAGACGAGTTCCTTGAGATCCCCCAAGGACAGGCCGGCCTTTTTCAAGATGGCGTGGAGAGTTCCCTTCTTGAGCTCTTTATGGAGCGGTATCACCAAAGAGATGTTCTTTTCCAGGTTATGCAAGAAGATGTGGCTGCCGCGCTGATGATCGACAACATAGCCGCTCCGGCGAAGGGCCTTGACGACCTCTTTCCCGGAAAACGTCCGGCTCAAACGTGGACCTCGATTTCCTTGATGACGGCCTTGGGTTTAAGCCTGATCTGGTTGACCTTCTCGAGGCCTTCGAGATAGCAGACGATGGCTTCCTTGGCGTTCTTGAGGGCCTGCTTTTCCGTGTCGCCTTCCGTAAAACAACCATCGAGGGCCGGAACCGTCACAATGAACCCGCCCTCTGCCGCGGGAGTCAGGATTACATTGAATTTCACGTTCCGTCCCTCCTACCATTCATTGTATCATCCTACGGCCCAGGAGCAAAGAGGCCGCGGCGACCTCAATTAAACCAAAGGTCGGTTATCGGCTGCGGAAAGAGAAGATCTGGCGCTCCTCCGGCCACAACGGGCCGTGGGGAAACCCAGAACACTGATCCTGGCGGATCAGAACTTATAGCTGGCCGAGACGGAGGGCACGAAGGCGTGCATCCCAAGGGTCCCGGTCAAGTCCAGTTCGAAGCCCCGGTAGAAATACGTCATCCGTCTCTCGGCCCCGGCCAGGTACTCCAAACAGAAATCGAGCTGCAAGCCGCCGAAGGTCTTGCCCAGGCCGACGGCGAACGCATTGTTGCTGAACGTCGGCAGGAGCAGGTCAAGCGTCGACTCCGGCCCAGGCGCGGGATCATACGTGTAGCCCGCCCTGACCGCGGTCGATGAGCTCAGCGTGTATTCCGCGCCGAATCGGACCTGGGTCGAGTCTTTCCAGTCGAGCACCCGGACGTCCCTCATTTCGAGGCTGGTGAGCTGCGCCCAAACGGGATCCATGAACGTCGTCCGGACCGAATCCAGCTTGGACCACTGCGTCCACTGGACGTCGGCGCTCAGGAGCAGACGCTCGGAGGCCCGGAACGATAGGCCGCCCGCGATCGAGAGCGGCGAGGTGATCTTGCGCCGGAGGTCGGAATCGCCGGGAAGTTCGAAGAGGAGCATGTTCGACATGCGGGCCGAGCCGTCGAAGGTGATGGTCGACGGCGTCCTGACGGTCAGGCCGATGCCAAGCGCCTCGCCGGGCTTGGCCAGGAGGCCGAAGGTCGCCCCAAATCCCCAGCCGGTCATGGTCTCTTCATATTGGCCGAGGTCGACGGGATCAATCGAGATCGGAAAGGAAGAAGTTCCGGCCGGCATCTTGAGGCTGAACGTTCCGATATTGACATTGATCGCCGCCCCGATGGAAAGCCACTCGCTGAGCTTAACCGCGACCATCGGCGAAAAAGAGAAAACATAGAGCCGGCTCGAGAAATCATAAGTGGCCCCGGGCGTGAGGACGGAGAGATCCGAGCCGTTCCACATCATCCCCTGCGAGGAAGGCGTCCCGATGCCGACGCCGAGGACGACGTTCGAGCTGACGGGCTTATAGTATCCGGCGAGGAAGTTCAGATAATGGGATGTCGCGGTCTTGGCATCGAACGGTGGATTCTCAGGGATCTGGCCCAGGGCCAGGCCGAGGGTCGCCCTCGGGATCACATCGCCGGCATAGAACCCAAACGTCGTTTGGCGGAAGCCTGCGGCTCCGGCCGGGTTCCAAAATACGGCGCTGAAGTCGTTGGCGATGCCGACGAACGCGCCGCCCATGCCCTGGGCCCTGGATCCGAGCCCATTGAGGTTGAGCCCGTTCGCGGACGCCAAAGAGGGCAGCAGGAACAATGCGGTCATGGCCGCGATCATGGTTTTCTTGGTCATCGTCCGTATCTCCACTGACTGAACGTGCGACTCATTATATACGCCCTTTTTCCGGAAATCCATCTCGAGGCGGGCGATGGATATCGCTCCGATGCCCCCGTGAGGGAAGGGGGACCCGCCGGAGGCGGGGGAAACCGTTTACGGAGGTTTCCGGGGTGCGGGGATGCGAGGAGCGATATCCTGAGCAAAGCCGGAGAGATGGTTATCCCGGGACCGAGAAGATCCCTATTTCTTCCCGAACGTGATCTCGCCCTTCTTGTCGACGCCGATCACAGCCGTGTCGCCTTCGCCGTACTCCCCGGCCAGGATCTTCATGGCCAGCGGGTTCTGGACGTCCCTTTGGATCGTCCGCTTGAGCGGCCGCGCGCCGTAGACGGGGTCGAATCCCCTCTCCG
>DAIPLF010000388.1:0-2500 GCA_036769375.1 Candidatus Aminicenantota bacterium
CATGCCCGATATTGACCACCGCCGCCCCGCCGCTCCCGTCGAGGTACTTCTTTCCTTTGATGTCATAAAGGAAAACCCCGCGGCCGGACTTGATCAGCGGGAAGGACTTATGGAGGTTCCGGTAGAGGACAGAACCCTGCGGAAAGCGATATTCAGTCATGGGTATCCCCATTTTATCACTAAGGGGAATTCTCTTGTCAAAATTTCTGGCGTCAAAACCCGCGCTTATCGTCGCGGGTCAATATTCACCTTGGTCAGCGAATCGGGCACGTGCACAAGGGGTCCCGGCTGGCGAACATCGCCGGCGGCTTGGCCGAGAATGTCCAGCCGGAAGTGGTTCCCGCAGGGCGTTTGCGGAACAGCTCCCGCCACCGACCAAGTCAGCGTCAGCGCGTCAAGATCGACGTCAATTCTCATGTCCGCATAGCCGCCGTTCTTGTCAAAACCGAAGAACTTCCGCCAGGCATCAAGGTCGAGTTGCAGTATCGTGCCGGCATCGGGAATCCAGTTCAGGCCCCGCCCGACCGACCGGGTCTCGTCCTGGACTTCGCCCCAATCCTTTGTATAGAGATTGCCGTCTGCCGTGTTGTCCTGGTTGGAAAAGTCGATGGCCTTGCCGCATCTGAAAAAGATATTGCTCAGGACCTTGTTCCTCCGTGTGGTGCCGCCACGGCCGCTCACGATCCGGCCCTCGATATTCCGGAACTTGATAGCTGCATCCTGGGTCAACCCGATCAAATTATGGGCAATGACCGTCTCGTCGCTTCCGTCAACCGTGATGCCCCAGCCGCCGTGGCCCGGCATGTTGTAGGACCCGCCCCCCGCTCCCTCGGTCGCCTTCCAGATGATGTTATTGTCGATCATGTTGGAGTCGTGTGAGGCTTCGAGATAGATCCCGCCACGGAGAGTTTCCAGGGTATCGCCCATCACGTTCCCGGTGACGCGCGTATTGGAATTTTCGTAGTCGAGCCAGATCGCCTCGGCGTGGACCGTGTGCCGGATGACGTTCCGGTAAAGCAGGCAATTTTTGGTCGAATGCAATTTGATCCCGCCTGTCTCCCAGGCCAGCTCTACGTCCTGGTAGCCCACGTGTTCGATCAGGTTCGACTCGATGAGGGAATTCTCGACGGCCATGCCGGCGATCCCGCATACACCCGCTTCGTCAATGTGATTACGGCGAACGATGACCTGGCCGACGACGGGGGGCGGCTCCATGTCCCAATCCTGGGCGCCGATGTCGAGCGCGACACCGTTGGCCTGCAGCAAAATGCAATCCTCGATGATCCAGTGATGGCCCCGGCTCAACGAAACCAGCCCGCGCTGGGGCACCGGGAAGCCGTTGGCCGCGTGTTCAAAGGTTATCCCCTTGATCCGGATGTAACCCAACCCGCGGGTCCGGGGGGCGAAGACCTGCTCCTGGATGGCCAGCTCCATTTCGTGCTGGGCCGGGTCGGCATCGCCCGGAAGGCGAACGTGGATGGCGAGACCGTCGTGCTCACACCAGAAGGCGCCGTCCTTCGCGCCCAATTCCTGATAGAGCTCGACCTGCTCGAGGCGGCGGCCGTCGACAAAGACCATTCCGCGGCGCTTGAGATGCCGCCACAGCTCCTCCGGCTTGGGCTTCAAGTAGATCCGGTCCTGCATGATGCTGGCCATGCCAAAGGGGTTATAGCCCTGAAAATCGAGGTCAGTCAGGCGGCGATGATAGATCTTAATGGCCGCGCGGGAGCCCGCGGGAAGGTTGAGTTTGAATCCGGTGGAAGGCTCCCAACCGGCCCTGACTATGCGCGAACCCTTGACGACGACCTCCGCGCCCGGGGCCGCTTCGTAGCTGATCAGCTTATCGGGACCTGTGCCGCCGCGCGCCGGGTCGATACGCTCGCGATAGACGCCCCTCATAATGACCACGCGCTCGCCCGGCTGCAAAACCTGAGCCGCTTTGTTGATGGTCAGAAAAGGGAGCTCCTTCGTGCCGGGATTCGAATCGGCGGCGCGGGGATTGGGGTTATCTACATAATACGTCCGGGTGAATTGAAGAGGCCTTTCCCAGGAAATGAACTCATGCCCGTTTGGAAGCAGCACCCCGGTGCCGCCTTCATCCCTTGACACTGAACCCCCGGTGAGGCCGGCCAAACAGAGGATCGTGATGAGGATCGTTCGCCGAATACACAAACATGACCGGCGAGCATAAGGTTTGGACTGAACAGGAATTCCGATTCCCTTTGGCTGGCGGACTCTCGGTTGGGACGGCATCTTTCCCTCCTCCCGTTCTCTGGATGATAAGGCGCCGGTCGAGGGCCTGTCAAGGCACCTGAAAATCCGGATCTACGACGACTTCCGATTCTAACCCCCCCACGGTTCTTTTAGGTACCCGGATTTCTTTTTGCGGGAGAGAGTCATATAATCGGCTGGCCGGAGGAAACATGAACGTAACCGGGGCACCCGGCCCGGGGCAATCCTTGTGAAGTCCAGTACCGGGAGTACGATCTCTTCGCTAAGA
>DAIPLF010000051.1:0-9075 GCA_036769375.1 Candidatus Aminicenantota bacterium
ATGTCCTGCGGCAGCGGCTCCGAGGTGTAAACCAGGACATCGTTCCGCGCTTCGAAAGGACGGTTGTCCCGGGGCCCCGGCGTTTCGAAGAAAAAGTCGGTGACTGGATTGGCCGGGTCGTAAGTGAAGCGGTCCGCTTTTTGTCTGCCGGGTTTAGCTTGGTCCAAGGTCCCGTCTCCATAGAGTGAATTGGCGGCTCCCCGGCTGGAAAAGTAGAAGGAGGTCGGCTCAGCCTCCGGCGGCGGCCACTCTGATCCGGAGCGCCAGATGTTGTCGCCCATGACAAAATAGCGGACCGGGGGCTCCCGCATGATCCCGTTGTCGATCCCCTTGAGCCAATGGTCGAAGAAGCGGAGAACGAGGCCCGGGACATCCACGGAGGCTTCAGGCCCGAAGTCAATGCCGCCGGCTCTGGACCGTGGATCGCAGTGGGTCCAGGGGCCGATGATGAGCTTCTGCCCCTGCCGGGCCTGGGGGGTGCGGCCGTTCCGGAGCATACCCGAAAAGTTGCGGATGGCTCCGGGCTGGCCGTAACCGTCGTCGAACCAGCCGGTGAGGTTGTAGGCCGGGACGGCGACTTCGGCGTGTTTTTTCTCGACGTTGGCAAAGTCCCAGAAGGGACCGTCGTCGGGATGGTCGAGCCATTCATAATAATAAGGGCACAAGCCCTTGAGGAGCGGGAACTCCTTGAGCGGCAGGAACTTAAGCCACTCCCATTTGTGAGCCGACCATTGCCGCTCGGCCTCTTCCTCGGAGGCTTCAGCACCGCTCATACCTTGGCGCCCCTTGATATCGGGGACGCGGCCGTTGAGCCAAGAGATCCAACTGAGGTCAAAAGCCCCGGAGAAAAAAAAGAAATGCCGTCCGTTGGCGAACGTGCACTGCGGAAAAATAGCCACGAGGTGGGGCGGATTCATGACCGCCGCCTGCCACTGGACCGCGCCAAGATAGGAGCATCCCTGCATCCCCACCTTGCCGTTAGAGAAGGGGAGGGCGGCCGCCCATTCAACAGAATCGTATCCGTCGTTGAGCTCCTGGTCGTAGGGAGAAAAGATGCCCTCCGAGGCGAAGCGGCCCCGGACATCCTGGACGATGACCGCGTAACCGCTCCCGGAGGCCAGGCGGGGAAAAGAGCTGTACTCGGCATAGAGGTCTTTGCTGTAAGGCGTGCGCACGAGTATGAGCGGCACCTTGTCGACATTTTCCGGACGGTATATGTCGGCCCTGAGACGGACGCCGTCGCGCATGAGCGCCACCACGTTTTTCTCGACTTGGATAGCCGGGTTCTTCTGCCCGGCCGACAGCCCCGATAAGGGGTTCCCGAAAAGGACGGCTAGGATCAAAGTCCCGGCCCTTGCGCATCTTCGATGGAGAATTTTCATCGGCTCTCCTGGTCGCGAACTCGTTGCGGAGCCTCTAAAATCCGGCTGGACTGCCCCAGCTTATAACAACCTGAAAACCCGTGTCAAAACCCCCGGCGTCGGGACTGGATTGACTGTTTGGGCGGCATTTGATATAAGCCGGAAAAGAAAAATGCCGAACCCAACCAGCCCTCCCGAATCCATCATAAACCAGAACAGACCGCAGCTCCTGCGGCGTCTCAACCTTCTCGACACCACCTTCCTCGTCATCGGCGCAGTTGTCGGCTCGGGGATCTTCATGACCTCGGGCTTCATCCTCGAATACCTGCCCTCGCCGGGATGGCTGCTGCTGGTCTGGCTTGTCGGCGGACTGTTCACCCTCGGCGGAGCCCTGTCCTGCGCCGAGCTGGGGGCGATGTACCCCCGCGCCGGCGGCCAGTACGTTTATATCCGCGAGGCCTACGGGTCATTCGCGGGGTATCTGTATGGCTGGGGTTTTTTCTGGTTCATCATGGGCGGAGGCATAGCCGCCCTGGCCGTCGGTTTCGCCGAGTTTTTCGGCTATTTCTTTCCGGCTCTCTCCACGCAGAGCGTTCTCCTAAAGACGGTCCTCTTCGGGCATCCCTACTCTCTCTCGGCCGGGCAGCTCGTGGCCGCCGCCACGATCGTCTTCCTGACCGGAGTGAACTATTTCGGTGTTAAGAGCGGGGCCATCGTGCAGGACGTTTTCACCTTTCTCCGGATCGGATCGGTCCTGGCCCTGGTCGTTTTCGGTTTGACCATAGGAAACCGGGCGGGAGTCAGCCGTGTCCAGGACCTCTTCCAGGGCGGCCCCGATTCCATCCCCAGCGCGGTCACTCTTTTCGGACTCGCTCTGATCGCGGTCCTCTGGACCTATGACGGCTGGTACGCCATCAACTGCACGGCGGAGGAGATCAAGAAGCCGGAACGGAACATCCCCCTCGGGCTGCTCCTGGGGACTTTGAGCATCACCCTCATCTACCTTCTGGTCAACGTCGTCTATGTCCTGGCCCTTCCGGTGGACAAAATGCGCGGTGTCGCCCGGGTCGGCGAACTGGCTTCGAGCCAGCTCTTTGGACCGATGGCCACTTCGATCTTTTCCGCCGCCATCACCGTATCCATATTCGGCTGCCTGAGCGCGAACATCCTGTTCGGCCCGCGGGTGTATCTCGCCATGGCCGAGGACAAGCTCTTCTTCCGCAGCATGAGCACTATCCATCCCCGCTACCATGTTCCGTCCAAAGCCCTCATCGGGCAGGCCATCTGGTCCTGCCTTCTTTGTCTCTCCGGGACGTACCAGGACCTCTATGAATTCGTCGTCTTTGCCCTGGTCATCTTTTTCGGCGCCACCGGCCTGGCCGTCATCGTCCTGCGCCGCAAGCGGCCTCATCTTCCTCGTCCCTACCGGACCTGGGGCTATCCTGTCGTCCCCATCCTCTTTGCCCTGGTCAACCTCCTCATCTTCATCAATACCGTTGTTTCGCAGCCTCGGAAATCTCTCTTCGGCCTGCTGATGCTGGGGGTGGGGATCCCCGCCTATCTCTATTGGCGAAGGAAGTCGAGAGCCGAAGCCGCCCTCGAGAAAGGAGCTCCCAAGTGAGTGAAAAGATCAAGTCCGTTTCCAACCCCCGGCTGAGCCTGAATATTCTCAGCCCTGAAGAGGTGCAGAAAATCCACGAGGCCAGCCTGAGGGTAATTGAAGAAGTGGGCATCAAATTCCCATCGACAAGGGCTTTGGATATCTGGAGGGCTCACGGCGCCCGGGTGGACTCCGGGACGATGGTCGTCAGGGCCCCCGGCCGGCTGATCGAGGAGGCACTCCAGAAGGCTCCCCCGGTTTACACCTTGGCAGCTCGCAACCCAGCCTTGGACCTCCCGCTCGATGGAAACCACGTCTATGCCGGAACCGACGGCTGCGGAGTGGAAGTCATCGACATCCGGACCGGGGAACGACGGCGGTCGGTGCTCCAGGATGTAGCGGACATTGCTCGGGTCGCGGACTCCCTTGAGGAAGTGGCCTTTCACTGGGTCCCTGTCTCCGCCCAGGACTGTCCGCCCGAAACGCGCGGCCTGCACGAGCTCCTGGCCATCTGGAGGAACTCGAATAAGCATGTCCAGACGGAAAGCATCTACTCGGGGAGGGAAGCCCGCGGCGCTGTCGAAATGGCCGCCCTGCTCGCCGGAGGGAAGAACCTCCTGCGAAAGAGGCCGTTGCTTTCGATCATGGAATGCACGGTCTCTCCCTTGGCTCATGACGGCGGAAGCCTCGAAGCCGCCCTGGTCGGAGCTGAATTCGGCCTTCCCGTGGGCTTTATGAGCATGGCCTCAAGCGTTTCTTCCGCGCCGGCGACTCCGGCAGGCAACCTTGTCGTGGCCAACGCGGAGGTGTTGAGCGGCCTGGCTCTCGTCGAGCTCGCCTATCCGGGGGCACCCGTTTTCTATGCGGCGGCGCAGACGGTGATGGACCCCAGGACCGGCGCCTACACCGGGGGAGGACCCGAGGATTTCCTCTTCGGCGCGGCCAGTAACCGGCTGGCCGATTTTTACCACGTCCCGCTTTCGATGGGGTCCTTCGCCACCGGCGCCAAGGAGCCGAACTGGCAGGCCGGTCTGGAAAATTCGCTGTCCACTTTTATGGCCTCATTGTCCATGTCGGACATGCTTCTGGGCGTCGGCCTGCTCGCCGGGAGCACGGTCTGGTCGTTCGCCCAGATGATCATGGACTGCGAGATCTTCGGGATCGTCGTCAAGATGATGGAGGGGATCGCTGTGAATGAGGAGACTCTGGCCTTCGAAGCGATCCAGGAGGTCGGTCCGGGAGGGACATTCCTGACTCACGGGCACACCAAGCGGCATCTGCGGGAGCTCTGGATGAATTCCTTCCTGGATCGCCGACCCATTTCCTTGTGGGAACAAAAAAAGGACGGCGCGCCTGACTGGGCGCTGGAAAAGGCCAGAAAAATCCTGGAGACTCATCAACCGGAAGTGCTCAGCCCCGAGCTCGAGAGGGATCTCCGCGGGGTCATCACGTCGATCAAAGCCTAAAGGCGAGGTGATAGTTTCGCAGGGTGAGGGAGGCGATCTCTTCTAAGGGAATATTCTTGAGTCCGGCCAGTACCTTGGCCGTTTCGATGACGAAGAGAGGTTCATTCCTCTTCCTGGCTCCGCGCAGCGACTGGGGGACAAGATAGGGGGAGTCGGTTTCAATGAGGACTTTTTCGAGCGGCAGTCCGGCGGCGATTTCCCTAAGGCTTTGCGCGCTGGGGTAAGTGAGGATCCCCGAAAAGGAGACCAGGAACCCGAGCCCGATCATCCGCTCGGCGGTTTCCCTATCCTCAGTGAAACAATGGAGCACGCCGCCGCAGGTGAATCCTTCTTCCTCAACTGCGGCCAGGATTTCTTTTCCCGCTGCTCGGCTATGGACGATGACAGGAAGCTCCATCTCTTTGGCCAGCCGGAGCTGGGACCGGAAGGCCTCGGCTTGGGCCTGGGCAGGGGAATAGTCGTAGCGGTGATCGAGGCCGATCTCGCCGACCGCAGCGATCTGCCGTGTCCTCGCCAATCGGCGGAGCGTCTGGAGATGGGACGGGGCGAGATCTTTGGCCTGATGGGGATGGATACCGGCCGCGGCAGCGATCCAGGAGAATTCCTGCCGGAGCTGGGATATCCGGGACAGGCTCTCCGGCGTTGTCAGGTCGATGGGGCAGAGGAGGCCTCTGACTCCGCCGTCCCAGGCCCTTTGGACGACTTCTCGACGGTCCGGGTCGAACTCGGCCATGTCCAGATGAGCATGGGAATCGGCAATTTCCATGAGAAAACGATCTTGCTCTCCGGAAGCCAAGGCCGGCCTCCGGCGAGCCGGAGCTGTCCTGTTATTGGGCGAGCTTGGCCTTCAGATGGCGGATGGGAAGCGCCCCATAGCCCAGCAGCCGCTGCAAGAACTCCTTCTGGCTGAAGGCCGCGCCCTTGGCTTTTTTATAATCCTTCTCCATGTCCCAGATCTCTTGGATGCCGATGTATGCATAGGCCGCCTCGCAAGGGTTGAGCAGGATGCGATTCCACTTCGATTCGGCCTCGGCAGGCGTCTGGAACCCGCGTTTGGTCATGTAGGAGATGGCCTGTTCCTTGGTCATCCCCGCCTGGTGGATGTTGAGCTCCAGCTGGAAGTCAATGACGATCTTGAGCTGGCTCTTGATCTGGTTCAGCCGCTGGCGGAGGTCGTAGTTGCCGAATCCCCCGTAAATCAGCATCTGCTCGACATAGGCGGGCCAGCCCCTAAGCAGGGGTCCGCTGGGATACAGCTTCCTCATCAGCGTTCCCGATTTGTTGGTGAAGAAGGCCGGTACGAACGAGCCTGGGTAGATCTGCCGCACAGCCCAGAAGGGCATGTAGAAGTCATTGTACTCCTCCAGTATTTCCCTGGCTTGATCATCCGTCAGATTGTCGGGGACGGGGCTGAGCTCTATAGTATATGTCCCGCCTATCTCATAGGCCCCAGGACCCAGAAGCCTCGCCTGCTTGAGACCCCGGCTGGCCAGTGGCATTGTTTCAATCATCAGAGCCGAGTCGGGGAGGTCAATGAGCTTCGTCTGTTCGAAGAAGCTCTTGAGCGCTTCCACGGTCGCCTTCTCTTGATCGAGGAAGTTTTCCCGCGTCGGATGCTCGACCTTGATCTTGTCGAACACTCCCTGGATGACGATGTCGCGGACTTCCTCCTCACCGCGCTGGGTTGTCAGCTGCTCGAGGTTGATTTCGGGGTACATGACTCGGTAAAACGGGATGCAGACGAGGAACATCTCCCGCCGCAGATTCTTGTAATCGGCATTCGTCCGGGCCACGAGTTCCTGGGCCGGAATGCTGAATTCGCTCGTCAGGGTCAGGAGCCGGGAATGGGCCTGTTCGCCGAGCCGGAAATTGCCGGTGGACTTGGGCAGAAGTTGAGTCTGAAGGAAGGTTTGATAGTCTTCCAGGGCTGCGACTGCCTTGGACCATTCAGCCTGGAACCGGGATTTCATCTCGGCCGGGGCCGCTTCGACGAGCTTGGGCAGGTCCACCTTGTAGAATTCCAGGATACCGGGGATCTGCGTGATGGCCGTTTCCGTATAGACCTGGGGCGGGGTCTGGAGGTTTTCTTTGGCCTGCTTGACCAATCCGGGGATGGCTTTCGCCCTTTCGGTGGCGGCCTTCATCCGGGCGTCAAGCGGAGCGAACTCCTTGGTCAAAAGGCCCTTCAGACTATTCAAAAAGATCTCGTTGTAGAAGATGGGATTGTATTGCCAGGGGAGCAGGTTTTCATGGCGCATCAGCTCCAGGTCCAGGGCGTTTCTCAGGATGTCGTAGTCGATCTGGGCCTCGGCGCCGAGCCTGGTCTTGTCCGCCTTAGTCACCATGTCCTGGCTGAAGACATCCAGCTCTTCGTGGTGTTTTTCGATATTCTTCTCGCCCAGGTCCTCGAGCTTGTCATCATATTTGTGATAACCCGCCATGGTGGCCGCAGTCGGGTAGAATTTCCAGTAGGCATCGAGGTAGGCGTCCATGACTTTTTGAAACTTGGCTTCTTCCTGGCCCTGCTGAGAGAGGAGAAAGCCCAGGCCCAGGAAGACAAAGACAAAGACGAAGAGGACGATCGGGACGCACTTTTTTCGCATAGAAGCCTCCTTATTTATAGGTACAATCCATGTCCCTAAAAATTCCCAATGGGGCATCCTATCACAAAAAGACAGGCGATTCCAAGACTCTTTTGCCTCACCATTTGAGGACTGCGGAGGCCCAGGTGTAGCCGGAGCCGAAGGCCGTCAGCACGATGATGTCCCCGGGCTTGACCCGGCCCTCCTGGATCGACTCATTGAGGGCGATCGGAATAGACGCCGCCGTCGTGTTGCCGTACTTGTGGATGTTGCGGACGACCTTTTCCAGGGGGATCTTGAGGTTATGAGCGACCATCTGGCTGATCCGGTCGTTGGCCTGGTGAGGGATGAGAAGGGAGACGTCCTCCACTTTGAGGCCATTGTGCTCGAGGGCGATCCGCACCGCCTGGGGCATCTTCTCGGATGCGTTCTTAAAAACGTTCTTGCCGTCCATATAGGGAAAGAACTTCTTGGCCCGGGCCATCTCCTCGGTGACACATGGCTTGTCCAGGCAGCTCGGCTTTTCGAGCCAAAGGTCGGCGGCGTGGCGGCCGTCGGCGAAAAGATGCGTGGACAGGATGCCCCGGCCGTCGTTCTCGGTGTTCGGCTCGAGGATGAGAGCCGCTGCCCCGTCTCCGAAAAGCACGGCCATGTCCCGACCGCTGTCCGAATAATCCAGGTTGGTCGATTGGACCTCAGCGGCCACCAACAGCACTCTTTTATAATCGCCCGTCCGGACGTACTGGTCGGCTACGGAAAGGGCGTATATGAAACCGGAGCATTGATTCCGGACATCGATGGCGCCGATCGGGAAGAGCCCCAGCCTGGCCTGGATCTGAACGCCAATGCCGGGAAAGTAGTGATCGGGGGAGAGTGTAGCGGCGATGATCAGGTCGATATCGGTTTTCTCGATGCCGGCATTTTGGATGGCCCGCAGCGAGGCCTCATATCCGATGTCGGACGTCCCAACTCCCGGCTCGACATGGTGCCGCTCGACGATGCCCGACCTTTGGCGGATCCATTCATCCGAGGTGTCCATCAGCTTTTCCAGGTCGAAGTTGGTGACCACGCGGGGCGGAACGTAGTGGCCGATTCCGGTGATGATCGTCCGTTGGCTCATGATGTGGCCCCCATTATAGCGGACTGGTTTCTAAAAATAAAGGCGAAATTTGGGCCCGGGTTGACGGACCCGGCTCTTGAGAGTACCATAACTCCCTGATCGATAGCGGATTTTGGACCCGGATGAAAAGCCCGATTTTTCTGCTGCCCGCGCTCCTCTGTGTAAGCCTGGCCGTTCCTCTTTCCGCCCAGGAGGACTTCCTTAAGATCGAAGCTTCGATCACCCCCCGCAACCTCTCCAGGGGGCAGGAGGGAGCGATCATCCTGAAGCTCAGCCTCCGGGAAGGGATCGCCGTCAGCCCGAGGCCTGATTTCATCATCGAATTCAAACCCTGTGCCGAGATCGTCTTCCCCAAGAATTTCTATACCGCCACCGACCTGGAGGTCGAAACCCTCGTTCGGGAAGGGGAGGAGTCGCTCGACCTCGGCAAGGCCATCCGGATCCCCTTCACGGTGAGCCTGGAGGCCAGGAAGGGGAGCCATATCCTCGAAGGTCGGGTCAAGTATTTTGCCCGGTCGCGGACAGAGGGCTGGTGCGTCAGGAATACCGCTAAGTTTTTTGTCCCTTTTTCCACCCGGACATCGGTCGTCCGGAAGAGCCCTTGAATCCCTTCACAGCCAGTGCTCGGCGAGATACCAGGAAATCGTCTCTCGGACCGCCTCTTCCAATGAATAGCGGGTGCGGAAAGAGAGCAGTTCAGCGGCCTTCCTGACGTCCAGCAGCCACGCCGATTGCGTCAATGTGCGGTACTTGTCGCGTGTTATGAGGCCGGGTTTGCGGAGGAGACGATTCCCCGTCTCGCAAAGCAGCGAAATGAGATAGAGGAGACTCCTGGGGATTTCCAGCTTCCGGCATTCTCTTCCCAGCGCTGCGGCGGCCGCCTCTCCGAGTTCATCCCAATTGTGGTCCCAGGCGTTGGCGATATTGAAGATCTCTCCGCTCGGCA
>DAIPLF010000052.1:0-9068 GCA_036769375.1 Candidatus Aminicenantota bacterium
TCCCGGGCGGAAAGATCGTCTTTTTTGGTATCATATACTTGCTGATGATCTTCCTTTCGATCATGGCGCTCATCACGAGAGATTGAGATGCTAGAGAAAATCGTCCGCTGGTCGCGAAAAAAGTCGCCCTGGATTTTGCACCTGAACTCGGGCGCCTGCAATGCCTGCGATATCGAGGTCATAGCCGCCCTCACGCCGCGCTTTGACGTGGAAAGGCTCGGGGTATTGCTCAAAGCGACACCTCGGCACGCGGATGTCATCGTCTCCACTGGTCCGGTGACGCGTCAGATCAAGGACCGCATCATCCGGATCTACGAGCAGACGCCCGATCCCAAGTTCGTCATCGCCGTCGGGGCGTGCGCCATGTCGGGCTGCGTCTACCGCGGCGCCTACAACATCATGGGCGGCCTGGACCAGGTCATCCCTGTCAACATCTATGTCCCCGGTTGTCCGGCCCGGCCCGATGCCATCCTTGACGGAGTGGTCAAGCTCCTGGGTACGCTCTGATGAGGCCAGAATGAACGATACCGAGATCATAGAAAAAGCCAAGGCCCTCTTGGGAGACAAGCTCCTTGAGGCCAGCAACCCGGCCGTCCGCCGGATCTTCCTCAAGGTGGACTCCAAGGACCTGGTGAAGGCCGTGGAGGTCCTCAAGAACGACCTGGGGTACGCCTATCTGGCCACGATCACCGGACTTGACGTGGGCGAGAACTTCGAGATCATCTACCATTTCGGGAAGCCTTCGAGCCAGCTGAATCTGAGGACGCAAGTTCCGAAATTAAACCCCCATGTGGAATCGATCTGTGCGGTCATCCCGGGGGCGATCCTCTACGAGCGGGAACTCCAGGACATGTTCGGCTTGGTCGTCGACCATATCCCCGATTCGCGACGCCTTGTGCTCCCCGATGATTGGCCAGCCGGAAACTATCCCCTCCGAAAAGACTGGAAATTTGAGCGGCCATTGGAGAAGATCCCCGGAGGAAAGTCATGAAGTTCACCGTCCCCATAGGACCGCAGCACCCTGCCCTCAAGGAGCCGATCAGCCTGCGGATGACCCTCGAAGGGGAAGTCATCCGGGATGCCGACATCCGCCTCGGTTATAACCATCGCGGACTGGAAAAACTGGCCGAAGAGAGGACCTGGCTTCAGAATATCTACCTGACCGAACGGATCTGCGGGATTTGCTCTCACTCCCACACGACCTGCTTCACTCAAGGCGCCGAGAGACTGATGGAGGTCGAACCTCCGCGGCGCGGCCTCTACATCCGGTTTCTGATCGCTGAGCTGGAGCGGGTGCACAGCCATCTTCTCTGGTTGGGTGTGGCGGGGCACGAGGCCGGTTTCGACACTTTTTTCATGTACACCTGGCGGGACCGGGAAGTCGTTATGGACATCCTGGAGATCCTCTCAGGCAACCGCGTTCATTACTCCATCAACACGCTGGGAGGCGTGCGCCGCGATGTCGACGACCTGCAGAAAAAGAAGGTCCTCGACTCTCTCGATGTCCTGCGGAAGCGGAGTGAATATTATTTTAAGATCGGGGCCACTGAGCCCTCTTTCGTCGCCCGGATCGCGGGAGTGGGCCGCCTTTCGAAAGAAGACGCCCTCGCCCTCTGCGCCGTCGGGCCGACGGCCCGTGCTTCCGACATCGCCCAGGATGTCCGGAAGGACGACCCCTATGGGGCGTATGCGGAGGTCCCCTTCGAGGTCTCCACAGCCACCTCGGGTGACGTCCTGGGGCGGGTGGTCGTCCGGGTCAAGGAGCTGATGCAGTCCTACAATATCATTGAATTTCTGCTCAAGAACCTTCCGGATGGGCCGGTTGCGGTCCGGGCCCCGCGCCGGGCCAAGCCGAATGAGGTGGTCAGCCGCTACGAAGCGCCCCGGGGCGAGAACATCCACTACATAAGGTCGAACGGCACGGATAAGCCGGAGAGGCTGAAAGTCCGGGCGCCTACCCTGGCCAATTACCCGGCTACAGTGGCCATGCTCAAGAACGGGTACATCGCCGATATCCCGCTCATTTTCGCCGCCATTGACCCGTGCATCTGCTGCGCCGAACGGGCGGTCACCCTTGTGGATGGCCGGAACGGAAAAGAGAACATCGTCCTGATGAGCGACCTCAGAACACTGGCCCGGGAGCGCTGGAAGAAGGCGCCGCCGAAAAAGGATGCGGTATGGCCATTCTGAAACCGCTGCTCTACATCCTGGTCTACCCGGGACTTCTCTTCCTGTTCGTCTATTCGACCTTCTGCGAATGGTTCGACCGCAAGGTCTACGCCCGGCTGCAGAACCGGATGGGCCCCACTCATACGGGCCGCTGGGGTATCCTCCAGCCGGTGGCTGATTTCGTCAAGCTCCTGGCCAAGGAAGACATCGTCCCGGAGAGGGCGGACAAGACGTTGTTCACGATCCTTCCCGTCTTCGGGATCGCGGCTGTTTCGACGGCCATGATACTCCTTCCCCTCTGGCACTATGATCTGGCCCAGCCGAGCCCCAATTCCTTTTCCGGCGATATCATCGTCCTCCTGTACATTCTGACCTTGCCCACTCTGGTCCTTTTCTTGGCGGCCTGGTCCTCAACGAGCTTCTTCTCGACGATCGGCGGGGCCCGGGTCCTGACGATGCTCTTCGGCTATGAAGTGCCTCTCTTCCTGGCCGTGCTGAGCCCGGCCATTATGGCCGGTTCCTGGCGGCTGGCCGAGATCGCCGCGTTCTACCAGCACAAACCGCTCCTTCTCCTCCCCAACATCATCGGGTTCATCGTCTCCGTCATCTGCTTACAGGCCAAGCTCGAGAGGACGCCGTTCGACATCCCTCACGCCGAGACCGAGATCGTCGGCGGCACCTTGACCGAGTATTCAGGGAAGAAACTGGCGCTCTTCCGGCTGATGACCGACGTGGAAATGGTCGCCGGGAGCGGCCTGATTGCCACCGTCTTCCTGGGAGGTTTCCCCGGGGGAACCATCCTGGGTCTGGTCAACTTCGTCATCAAGACGCTCATTGTCATCTTCCTCCTGACCCTCATCCGGGCGCTTACATCGCGCATCCGGATCGACCAGGTGATCCGCTTCTCCTGGAAATACCTGGCGCCGCTGGCCGTGTTGCAGCTCCTCATCACCATCGTTCTCAAGGGGTTTGTCCGATGAGAATCGCCGCCTTCCTTCCGGAGCTCCTCCGCCATCTCTTCAAGAAGCCGGCCACGGTGGATTATCCCTTCAAGAAACTGGAGGTCCCCAAGGATTTTCGTGGCACCCCTTTCCTGCATCCGGAGCTGTGCATCGTCTGCCGGGCCTGCGTGCGGGACTGCCCGGCCGAAGCCATTGAAATATCGACCGTCAACGAAGCGGAAAAGAAATTCAAGATGGTCATCCACAATGACCGCTGCATCCACTGCGCCCAATGTGTAGAATCGTGCCCGACCACCCCCAAGGCGCTCGAGATGGACCACCTCTTCGAGATCTCCGCCTTCAGCCGCTGGGACCTAAAGAAGGAATGGGAGTATGTCAAAGCCCAGGTTAAGCCCAAGGCGGCGGCCGGGAGCCCTTCCCCGGAACCCAAGAGCTGATTGGCGCTCCTCTATTTCCAAGGAAATCAAGCGAGCCGAGCGGCTGTTCGTTCTCGGGATCGGGAACGAGCGGAAAGGTGACGATGCCGCGGGAACCCTCTGCATCCGGTTGCTCAAGAGGCAGCTGGCCCGGAGAAAACTCGCCGCCGAAGATGCTCACCCTGAATCCGGGGCTCGCCGGGGAAGCTTAAGGAAAGTCCCTCCCTCTGAGTTTCGGGTGATCGATGCCGGGGAGACTCCCGAGAGCCGTACGAGCCTCATCCGGGATTTCCGGCCGACACATGTCCTTATCGTTGATGCGGCCGTCGCGGGATGCCGACCCGGGACGATATCCCTTGTTGATAGAACGAAGATCCGCCAGGAAGACGTGTCGACCCATCGTCTTCCTCTTTCTCTCCTCGCCAGGTACCTCGAGGAGAGCATCGGCTGCCGGGCGATCCTTGTCGGCATCGAGCCCAGAGAGGTCACCTGGGGAAAACCGGTTTCGCCCGAAGTCCGGGAGGCGGCGGCAGAATTGGCGGCCTGGCTGACGGAAACCCTGACGGGCAACCGTCCTTAAGCTTTCGGGCCCTCGGTCTCCTTAATACGACGGCCTCTCTCGTCGCCAACCCCGGGTTGAAGTCTACCTTGAGGCTTCCCCCATGAAGTCTGAATATGGGCCTTGCGCTGGGCTCCGAAGACTGTCAAGATGAGGTAAAGAAACCCGCGGTCCAGAGCGTAATAACCAATGAAGGACGGCCCGATGACCGATAACGCGCTCGTCCGAAATTGCCTCGAAGGAAATCTGGAGTCCTATAGAATGCTCATGGACCGCTACCGGGAACAGGCCATGGCGCTCGCCCTGAACATCCTGGCCAACTACCAGGACGCCCAAGACGCCTGTCAGGAGGCGTTCTTGAAGGCCTTTCAGAACTTGGACAGGTTCGACTTGGAGCGGAACTTCAAGAACTGGTTTTATGCCCTGCTCTCCCACGTTTGCCTGGACCAGGTTCGAAAGAGGAATCGTTTCCGTCATTTTATCGGCCGTCTCCGGGGCCAGGACAGGCTGACTGAGTCTGTATCGGCGCCCAACCCCGGCGTTCCGACCTACCAGGCAATGGGGCTTCTCAGCCGGCTTCGGCCAAAAGAAAGGACGGCGATCTACCTTTGGTCCCAAGAAGGATATTCGGGAGCAGAGATCGCAGCCGTTCTGGGATGCTCCCCAAAAACGGCTCACGTTCACCTGTTCCGGGCCAGGGCAAGGCTCAAAGCCATTCTGAAGGAGGAGTAGAATGAACCACACGAGATGGATTCAGATGGTCATCCGGCTCCTTCCCTTCAATTCTGGTCTTTCCTTGCGCTTCAGGCGCCATCTTGAGCAATGTCCGGAATGCCAGGGAGAGCTGGCCGATATCCAGGAAGCGCGGGCCTCCACGATCGGCCAGGAGGATATTGGCGCATCTCGCGATTTTTGGCCGGCGTTTGCCCTCAGCCTGGAGCGGTCAAGGCGGGGAGAACCTGGTAAGGGCAGGCTTAGCTGGGCCTGGGCCGTAGGCACCGCCGGGTTGCTGGCAGCGACGATCGCCGGGCTATTTCTCTGGTTCCCTTCCTCACCTGGCAGCTTCCTTTCCTCCGGCGTCAAGCTGCGGGTCAATTATGTCAGGATGTACGAACAGCCCGCGCAGGCTTTCATATTCCAAACCCAGGACGCGAACAGCACGTTCGTCTGGGTGGAAAAACCGAAACCAGGAGGAGTCTCATGAAAAAATTCCTTCTTTTTGTTCTGGCCTTTTTCCTTCTTTCGTCGCTGAGCGCCTCCGGCGGCGACATTCGCCTTGACCTGAAGCTCAGGGTCTATGAAGGCGCCCGGCAGGGCGTCCTCGCACCTCCCCCGCTCGTCACGACCTCTTACATCCGACCGACCATCTCGGCCAACCTGCAGATGCAGGCCGGTTTCGAGCTGGAAAAAGAAAGAGAGCAGATCAAGCGGGTCTTCAACCTCCAGGATGTCGGCCTGCTGACCGAGGCCGACCTGGCTATCGGAGAGGAACGGGCCGGGCGGTCTTCCGAATCCGTCCGCCACTTCTTCCGCTTGAACGGAAATGCTTTTACCATCCATGTGCTTCTCCTCGAATGGAAAAACCCGGGCCGGTTCCTGGTGCTTCTCAACGACGTGACCGGCGAGAAACCGGAAAACGTCTTGACCACGGAAATGCTTCTTCAAGGCGGTCACAGCGCCGTGTTCGGGTTCGAGGACAAAAACGGAAAGCCCTATTTTTGCTCCTTCCACATCACCGGCCCCCCGGACAAGATCATGCCTCCTCCTCCCCCGCCTCCGCCGGCTCCGCCCGTTCCCCCCGAGGTTCGCAAAAAGATCCAGGAGTTCGAGAAAGGGGCTGTCAAGGCCAGCGACACCATCAGTCCTCCCCTGTTGCTCAAGAAGGTTGATCCCATATATCCTCCCGAGGCCAAGGCATCGGGCCTAAAGGGATATGTCGCTTTGAACGTCAGAACAGACGGCCAGGGCAACGTCAAGGATGTCATGGTGATCAAAAGCTCGGACGAGGTTTTTATTCCGCCTGCGGTGGCCGCCGTGAAGCAGTGGAAATACGAGCCTTACCTCGAGAGCGGGCAGCCCAAGGAGCTCGTCTTCTCGGTCTCGATCAGGTTTGAGCTCCATTAGGCCGGAGGCGGTCGTTTCGATTGACAGGGAGCACCGGCCGGCGGTATAGTCTGGGCATGCTCCTGGAAGGAGGTCCCCATGCCCAGCAAGCCGAAAAGCCCCTGTCTCCCCTTCGGCGACCAGAAGACGGCGCCGTGGTACGGCCAGGACATCCTCTCGGTCAAACAGTTCAGCCGGACTGACCTCGAATATGTCATCGAGGTCGCCCATGAGATGAGGATCATGGTCGAACGGATCGGGACGTTTGACCTCCTCAAGGGCAAGATCCTGGCGAACCTGTTCTACGAGCCCTCGACCCGCACCGCCTCTTCCTTCATGGCGGCCATGGAGCGGCTCGGGGGGGCCGTCATCCCCATCAGCGAAGTCCGCTATTCCTCAGTGGCCAAGGGCGAGAGCCTGCCCGACACCGTCCGGACCCTGGAATGCTATGCCGATGTCATTGTCTTGCGCCATCCTGAAGTGGGGGCGGCTGCGCTGGCTGCCAAGCACTGCCGCAAACCCGTAATCAACGCCGGAGACGGCGTCGGTGAGCACCCGACTCAGGCCCTCCTTGACACCTTCACGATCCATGAAGAGCTGGGACGCCTGGACAACCTCAATATCACCATGCTGGGCGACCTGAAATACGGCCGGACCGTCCATTCCCTGGCCCGTCTGCTGACCTTGTTCAGCGGGATCACCCTGAACTATGTTTCCCCGGATATTTTAAAGATGCCCCAGGATGTCAGGGACGAGGTCGCCTCCAAAGGAATCCCCCAGACTGAGCCAGCCACCTTGAGGAAAGTTCTTCCGAAAACGGATGTCCTCTACGTCACCCGGGTCCAGAAGGAGAGATTCGAGGACGCCGCCGAGTATGACAAGGTCAAGTCGGCCTACGTGATCGCGCCCGAAGTCATGAAGGCCGCCAAGAAAAAGATGATCGTCATGCACCCTCTGCCCCGTGTCACCGAGATCGCCATGGAGTTCGATAGCGACCCCCGGGCCGCCTACTTCCGCCAGATGGAGTATGGACTATACGTCAGGATGGCCCTTCTGGCCATGGTCCTCGGCAAAGCCTAGAGCGCCTAAGGGAGGGAGTCGGCCGGGCTCAGTTCTTGGCCGCCTTCTCGACCGCCCGCCAAACGCGGAGGAAATTATCTCCCAGGATCTTCCGGATGTCGGCTTCTCTGGTGCCCCGGCGCTGGAGCTCATCGGTAACGGCGACCAGGCGGCCGGCGTCTTCTAAGCCTTCGGGCGGGTCGGATATTCCGTCAAAGTCGGAGCCCAGCCCGACGTGGTCGGCATCCCCCGTGACTTTGATGACATGTTCGATATGGTCGACCACGGTCTTGACATCGACCGGGGGAAGGGTCTTCCGAAGCGCCTGCTGTTTTTCTTCGTACAGGGCGTTGAGGAAGCCGGCCGAAAAATTGATGCCGATGACACCTTCATTCTTGGCCAGCGCTTTGAGCATATCATCGCTGAGGTTGCGATGGTGCTCACTGAGGGCCCGGCAGCAGGAATGAGAGACGATGACGGGGGCCGTGCTGACGCGGAGCGTATCCCAGAAAGTCTCATCGTGGGAGTGGGAGAGGTCGATGACCATACCGAGCTTGTTCATCTCCCTTATGACCTGCTCGCCGAACTCGGTGAGGCCGCCCCGCTCGGCCTTTGGATCGCCCGAGGCATCCGCCCAATCCGCGTGGGTCCAGTGCGTCAGGGTCATCAGGCGCACTCCGGACCGGTAGAAGGCCCGCAGCACGTCCAGGTCATTCTCTATCGCATAGCCGGACTCGATGCCGATGAGAACGCCTGTCTTGCCGGAGTTCCGCAGGCGCCGGAAACCCTCCGACCCTTGGACGATCTCCAGGTCCTTTGGATTCTGCTCGACCAGACGGTGAAGCGCCTCGAGCTGTCCGAATATCTTGTTGGCGGCCCTCCCTTTTTCCAGGTCATCAGAAGGAGGGCCGGAGAAGCAGGCGAAGACTGAGAGATCCACCGCCCCCCTTTTCAACTTGGGGATATCGACCTGCCCTTTGGGGAGGTCCTGCCGCAGGTCCTCTCCTTCCAGGAACCGGCCGATCGTATCGACGTGCATATCGACGATGGCAGCGTCTTTGTGAATGAACTCGGCCCGGAAACGGGGGTCCAACAGCTTCTCTCTTGAACCGGCCAGGGCGCGGAGCGCGTCAAGGTGATATTGCGCGGCCAGGCGCAGAAGTTCAGGGTCGATGAGTTCCGGGCGATCGCCGGGACGGTGGTATTCCGGATGCTCGTCGTCGAGCCCACCCGTCAAGATTTCCCCCGTCCGCAGGCTCAATGCTGTGATCCCCTTCGCCCAGAAGGCACTGTGGTCTGAGCCGCGGTAATTCAACCTGGGCCTGAGCTTCTTCTCCAGATCGGGGTCCAGCCCGGCCTTGACGATGTCAAAAAACCGGCCGTACTCCCACATCCCCCCAACGAGGAGGTCGGAATCGCCCGTGCCGACCATATCTATATTGAGATAGACCACGGTCCTATCCAGGGGATACAGAGGATGTTCGAGGTAATAGCGGGAACCCACCAGGCCCATCTCTTCTCCCGCCCAGGAGCAGAAGACAATCGACCGGGCCGGCTTGAATCCGGAGGCGCCCAGGACCCGCGCCGTTTCCAGGAGTGTGGCCGCGGAAGTGGCGTTGTCATCCGCCCCGTTATAGATGAAGCCGTTGAGGCCGACGCCCAGATGGTCCAGGTGTCCGCCCACAAGAATGAATTCGTCCTTAAGCTGCGGGTCTTGTCCGGGCAGAAGACCGATGACGTTCATCGCCTTCCGCTCTTCTTGAAGCAGATGGACTTCCATCTCAACGGTTGCCTCGAAGG
>DAIPLF010000389.1:0-2488 GCA_036769375.1 Candidatus Aminicenantota bacterium
TCGACTGCCCCGCCGGCTGCCCCATGACGCGCGCCGAGCAAGAGAGGGCCACGATTTGGTAGTGGAATCGCGGCTGTCCCTGGCCGCTCGCTTCAGATATCCGCGGAGAGCTTGCCCTGACGAAGCCTTTTTATTAGGAAGCCGCCATCTTCTCCAGCATTTTCTCATCCCCCATAACGATGAGGACGTCGCTGTCCTTGATGACGAAATCAGCCCGCGGCACGTAGAGCGTCCGCTCGGGGACGAGCTCTCTGACTGCAATGACCTGGATCCCGTATTTGTTCCGCAGGTCGAGGTCGCGCAGGGACTTCCCGATAAAGCGCTCCGGCGGGGCGACCTCCTCAATGCTCACTCCCGACACGAGCGGCAGGCATTCGAGGATGTGGGGACTGGTCAGCTTCAGGGCGGTCCGGATGGCCATGTCTTTTTCCGGGTTGATGACATCGGTCGCACCCACGGAATCCAGGATCTTGCCGTGATCCTCGGTCGAGGCCTTGGCCACGATGCGCTTGAGCCCCAGTTCATGAAGATGGAGGACGGTCAGGACGGAGGCCTCCATGGCCGACCCCAGGCTGACTATGACCACGTCCATATCCGTGATGCCCAAGGCTTCCAAGTTTTCCTTGGCCGAGGCGTCCGTAAGGACGGCATGTGAGCAAAAGGATTTGGCCTCCTCGATCCTGTCCTTATCCTTGTCAATGGCCACCACCTCATGCCCTCTCTCGTACAAGGTCCTGGCCACGTTGGAGCCGAAACTCCCCATCCCGATGACGGCAAATTTCATGATCGTCTGCCTTTTCTATATTCTAGCCGATAAGAACGTTTTCCTCAACATACTCAAATTTCCCAAGGGCCCGGCGGCGGCTGAACGCCAGGAGAAGGGTCAAGGGGCCAATCCGGCCGGCATACATCACCAAAATCATCATCGATTTGCTGACGGCGTTCAGCTGGGGCGTGATTCCGAGAGAGAGACCGACCGTGCCAAATCCGGAGAAGACCTCATAGAAGACCTCTTTGATCAGCATGTTCGGCTGGCTGACCAGGACGACAAAGCCCGCTAAAAAGATCAAGGTTATGGACAGCAAAATCACGGTGAATGCTTTGACCACGTTGTTTTGAGGGATTGTCCGATAAAAAACGTGGACCGAGTCCCGGGCCGTTATCTTTGACCGGATGAAGGCAAGGACGACGCCGAAAGTGCTCGTCTTGACTCCGCCTCCTGTTGATCCCGGAGAAGCCCCGATGAACATCAGGAACATGTGGAGAAGAACGGCGGCCCCACCCAAAGTGGTTAGATTGATGGTGTTAAAACCGGCTGTCCGGGGAGTGACGACCTGAAAGAAAGACGCCAGGATTTTGTCCTTCCAGGAGAGGCCCCGCAGCGCTCCGCTATTCTCGAGGGCCAGAAAAATGAAGAACGAGACGACGATTAGGGCCGTGGTCGTGGCGAGGACCAGCTTGCTGTGGAGGGAAAGCTTAACCTTCATCCCCTTAAGAAGTCTGACGCCTGCCTGCCTGGCCTCCCCGATGACCAAGAAGCCCAACCCCCCGAAGATGATCAAGTGCGCAACGGCAAGGTTGACCAAGATATCTCCTCTGAAGCGCACAAGACTATCGCTGTAGATGGAAAACCCGGCGTTGCAAAAGGCTGAGATCGAATGAAAGAGGCCGGAAAAAAGAGCCTTGGACAAGGGTTCGTCCTGGAAAAACCGAAAAAAGAGGAGGATAAAACCCGCCCCTTCGATGACGGCCGTGAATAGAAAAACGCTCTTTATCAAAGCCCGGAAATCTTGCGGGAACCCAGGGTGGTAGCCTTCCTGAACCAAAATCCGGTCGCGGAATGTGATCGACCGGCCTGCAGCCAGAAGGACCATGGTGGAGAAGGTCATCACTCCCAGGCCACCCATCTGAATTAAGAGGAGTATGACGCACTTTCCGGCGGTCGTGAAATAAGTGGCCGTATCGACGACGATGAGCCCGGTGACGCAGACGGCCGAGGTCGAGGTGAAGAGGGCGTCAATAAAGGAGATCCGGCCGGCACTCGTGCAAAAAGGCAGCATGAGGAGAAGAGCTCCTATGAAAATTGCGGCGGCAAAGCTGATGGCCAGCACCTGGGCCGGCTGGAATAGTCTTTCTTTATGAAGGGTGATATCCGCTCTCCTTTGCCTGGCCAGAAGAAATCTATTATTTCAGCGCCTTCTTGTCAAAGCAAGGGTTGATCGTCTGGTCCCGCTAAAAAGATCATGACTTCAGTAAGCTTCGATTTCCGCCTTGAGTTCGGCGATCAGGTCGTGGACGGAGACGATCCTGTCGCAGCGATAGGCATTCTGGCCGCAAAACACCAGGCCCTTTTCCATGTTTCCCTGAAAGGCGTTGACCAGGGCCAGGGCGATGCAATAGCGGGCCTCGGCCACGTTGCAGGTCGCCAGGCAGTGATAGGGACATTTGATTTTTTCACGCGCGCCGGCTTCCAGGTTTCTCAGGAAGC
>DAIPLF010000390.1:0-2472 GCA_036769375.1 Candidatus Aminicenantota bacterium
AATAGCGGACCGAGGGGTTGTCCTCCTCGAGGAGCCAGGGGACGGGATCGGCTTTAGGACCGTGGATCACGGCAGAAGCATAACGGCAGAGCCAGAGGGCGTCAAGATGCCCGTACGCGCGCCGGGCAGCCTAGCGCCTCGCCTTGAGGATGTAGAGGTTGTGGTAGCGCAGGAAGTCCTCGACCTTGACCAGCTCGAAAACCGACCGGGCGATCGTCCCCTCCACTTCAGCTCGCGTCCTGAAATGCCCGACCGCGTCCGCAGCCCTGGCCGGGTCCCGGTCCATGATGATGACGGTCGCGGCCGGCTTGAGGGCCGGGAGGAGATTGGCCAGGAGATCCAAAGGCCGCGCGAGGTCGTGGAACGCGTTGACCATGAAGACCATGTCCAGGGACTCGCGAGGGAAGCGCGGGTCGTCCACGTCGCCCAGGACCGTCTCGATGTTCGTGATCTTCTCTTCGGCGCAGGTCCTTTCGATCGAGGCGAGGGCGGAGCGGTCGATATCGTTGGCGTAGACCTTGCCCTGCTCCCCGACGCCCCGTGACAGCCAGAACGTGAAGTAGCCCCGGCCCGCCCCGATCTCGCCGATGACCATGCCGGGCTTGACGCCCGTCACTTCCATGACCTTCTCGGGTTGCTCGCTGCTGTCGCGGTTAGGAGAGTTGTACTGGGCCCCGACCTGCGGCGCGTTCAGACAAAACAGGACGACCGCGATCAAAGCTGCGCCGAAATGCACGGCGGCTCCACGTTTCAGTCTGGCCATATTGGTAATGGGCATTGTCGTTCCTCCATGAACGGAACTGAGCAACTTTCATGCCACAGCCGCCATCGCCTTAGCCTCGTCGCCGTCGGGCCTATCCCCCCGAGACGGCCGGCTCTGTTCCCTCATGGACTGCCCGAGGCTCCCTCACGACGCATAACTTCTTTACATGGCTTCGGCCCGAGCTATAATGCTCCTACGGCATGTTTGCGGGAATCTATATGAGCGCAAAAGCCCTCCTCATTCCAGCTGTCCTGTCTATTCTCCTGATGAACGCCTGCCGGAAAGAGCCCGAGATCGCGAAACTCGCCGTGGAAGACGGCAAACAATTCAACGGATTCAGATTCGTCGAGGTTTGGAAAAAGGAATACGATTGGCTGAAATTTTGCATTCCGTTCCCTGAACGCATCCTCTGCCTGGAGCTTCTTGACAAAAGCTATAGGGAGTACCGCTTCAATCTGTATGATTCCTCCGGAGAGCTGGTCAAGGAGAAGCGGTTTCCCTCAGGCGAAGGGCCGGACGAAATCCAGGTGGTCGGGATGGATTCGGTCTGGCTCTCGCCTTCGGGACAGATCCGTTGTATCGACAATGAGTACCTTAAGTCCATTGATCCGGAGACTTTCCAGGTAACGACGATCGCAAAATTGGCCAATGTGGTCAAAGGATACGGCAGCAAGTTCACCGTCGGCCGTCAAACCGGAACGTCCTTCGAGGAGAAGGACGGCCAAATCATCACGACGTTCGAATCCACGGGCTTTCACGAAAATCTGACCTACTATCTGGTCAAGTCCGGCGGTGATTTCCAGGATCTGACCGTCCTCGCGGAATTCAAGAAAGAGAGACCGTGGACATGGCAGAAACAAGCGGAAAGGAAGATGCAGGGCGGGAAGATCGTCACCTATACGGATTACTATGAGCGAAGGCGACTCCTGCGGACGTTTGCCGTGGACTGGAAACACCGTGTCGTTTATATCCTGCCGGACATCGACAAGCCTGAAATCGAATGGGTAGATTTCGACGGCCAGAAGAAAGGCCGCGTCCAGGTTGACATCCATCCGGAGCGCTTCGAGATCGATCGAGATGAAATGGACTCCTGGCGCCAGAACATTCTGGACAATTCTGAGCCTATCATCAGGGAGAGGATGGAGATCAATTCCTTTATTCCCGACCATGCGCCGGCTCTCATGGGCATGGCTGTGGTCGACGACCGACTTCTGGTCATCACAGGGAATAGGAACTGGCGAGCCCAAGAGAACCAAACGCTCGTCTTCCGGCTTCCCGATCTGCATTTTGAAGGGAGCTTCCATCTCGCCTTCCCCTCGTTTTTCCAGATTACGAAATTTGTCGGGGATTATTACATTCTCGCGGGCCGGGCTGACGACGATAGGGCCCTCGTGCGAGTATTCCGGCTCAAGAGAGATTGAGGATAATCAGGGCTTCTTCAGCGTCGGGTCGTGAGGACCGACGACCCGGAGGATGATCTCATGGCGTCCTCCGAACTCGAACGTGAAGCGGATGCCGCGGTCGACACGCGCCTCGAATATCGACCCCGTGCCTTTGATCTTCTTGACCCTCAGGGACGGATGGCGGGGGTCCGAGGCCAGAAGGCCGATCTGTTTCTTGAGCTTTTCCCGCGCTTCGGGTCCAAGCTCAAGAACGCTTCTTCTGAACCTTTCGGTCAGGGTCAGCCTGAGAGGTTCCTTCGATCTCAT
>DAIPLF010000053.1:0-3773 GCA_036769375.1 Candidatus Aminicenantota bacterium
TCGGCTCGGCCCTGGTGACCTACTTCGGCCTGAAGGCCCTCGGCGGCTGGGGCCAGTTCCGGGAGATCGTCGGCTCGGAGATGTTCAACCTGTGGAAGCCGCTCGTGCCCGCCGGCGTCCAGGGGACCTGGGCCCCCGTCAAGGAAGTCGGCCGGATGGCCTGGTACTTCAACGATAACTATCCTTGGATCGGCATGCTCTTCTGCGCGCCCATTATCGGCCTGTGGTATTGGTGCACCGATCAGTACATCGTCCAGAGGGTTCTCGGAGCCCCCAACGAGCGGGAAGCCCGGCGGGGTTCCATCACCGCGGGATTCTTCAAGCTGCTGCCTGTATTCCTCTTCATCATCCCGGGCATGATCGCTTTCGCCCTGGCCAAGAGCGGCCTGAACCAGCCGCTCCAGCAGGAGCTCTTCGGGACGGGCACGGAGCTAATCCGGGCCAACGCTCAGAAGGCCTTTCCCATGCTCGTGGCCACGATCCTTCCCGTCGGTGTCCGCGGCATGGTCGTGGCCGGGCTGCTTGCGGCGCTGATGAGCTCGCTCGCCGGCGCCTTCAACGCCGCGTCGACGCTCTTCACGATGGACTTCTATTCGCGCCTAAGGCCCAAGGTAACGCAAGAGCGGCTGGTCTGGGTCGGCCGCGTCGCTACCGGAGTCATGGTTCTCATCGGCCTTCTCTGGATCCCGGTCATCCGCGGCGGCCGCGGCCTCTACGACTATCTCCAGGGGGTTCAGTCCTACCTCGCTCCGCCGATTTTCGTCGTCTTCTTCTTCGGAGTCTTCATGAAACGCCTGAACGCGAAGGGCTGCCTGGCAGCGCTCGGCACGGGTTTCGCGCTCGGACTTTTCCGACTGGCTGTCGACACGCCGGTCAAGCTCAGCAGCGGCTTCTCCTACGCGGAAGGCTCTTTCCTCTGGGTCATCAACCACATCTTCTTCCAATACTACAGCCTGTTCATCTTCATCGTCAGCCTCCTGGTCATGATTGTCGTCAGTTATCTGACCGCGCCGCCGTCTTACGAAAAGATCAGCGGGTTGACCTACGGCACGGTCACCTCGGAGCAAAAAAAAGAATCGCGGGCAAGCTGGCAAGCCCGGGATGTTGTTGGCTCGGTCATCGTCCTGGCCCTGATTTTGGCCGCCTACCTCTACTTCACGGGATGATCACCGGGGCGGCAAACAGACCTGATTTTCACATCATCGGCTCTCAGGCTTCTCTCCTGATCCAGGAAGTGTTTGATGCCCTGAACCCCTCTAGCTTTCATCTTTTGTCCTGGATCGCAGGACGCAGTCCTTTCCACCGGGGTATTCTCCTCCCGAGGTGAAGAGTTTCCCAGCCCATCTCTCTCTTTGCCGACTCGGCCTACTCTTATTTTCCCTCTGACGTTTTGAGGAGAAATTTCCCCCGATCTGGCACGAATCTTGTAATAGGGGAATTGTTTGCGGGAATTCAGGCAAAAAATAGAGGAGGAGCGATGGCTAAACAATGCCCGTTCTGCTGGGATACACACATCACAAAAGTGGCCAGAGTGCCTTTGAATGGTACCGGCCGCGCTCGGGTCCTACTGGAATGCGGGGACTGCGAAAAGTGGTATTGGGAAGATTCGGCGGAGGAAGTCCGGAAACTGGCCGGTCTTTGCCTCAACCGGGTTGGGGAGCCCGCCCGGTGCCGTGATGTGGTCATTCATCCTGCGGGATTGAGCCGCTTCTGGAGTCCCAAGACCAAAGTCAGGGAATTCAACCATATCTGCAGCGAGTGCGAGCGCAAGCAGTTTTTCCTTTAGAAAGGAGCGAGGGGCTCCGATCTCCGCAGGCAACAGTTGCCTGTGATAGAATGGTCTTCCGGATATAGAGATGCCAAAGGGGTCTTCCCGGATAGAGCCGCAAAAAACCGTCGTCCTCGGACTCGGCAATCTCCTCCTCGGTGACGAGGGAGCGGGCGTCCGGGTGATCGAGCTTCTCCGGCGGTCGGGCAGATTGGAGAACGTCGAGCTGGTCGACGGCGGCACATCGGGTTTTGGGCTTCTGGAGTTTTTTGCCAAAGCCGACCTCTTGGTCGTAGTCGACGCCGCTCGCGACGGCCGTCCTCCGGGCACCGTTGCCCGGGTGAGCCCGGTTTTCGACCCTGCTTATCCTCCCGTCCTCATGCCCCACGATATCGGCTTAAAAGACCTGTTGGACGCCGCGACGGTTCTGGGAAAAAAGCCGGAAGTTGTCCTGTTTACGATCTCGGTCGCGGAAACGGAACGGCTGACCCTCGACCTTTCTCCGCCAGTCGACCAGGGGATCCGAAACGCGGCTGACCTGATCACCGACTTCTTGCGGGCCCTCCAGCGCTAGCCTCAGGCCGGCCGGACTAGCCCTGGGACGTCTTCTCGATGAACTTCCAGCCGCCGATCATCGAGGAGATCGTTCCCCTCCCCTCGAGGTAATCGTGGTACCAGGACAGGTAGATGTGGGCGATCGTAAAGGCGACGAAGATCCAGGTGAAGAAGTGATGCCACTGCCGCACCGCCACCGCGCCGCCCAAGAGGGGCATCACCCAACGGAATAGCCCGGGAAACCAGGCGCCGCTCATCAGGGAATACAGGGCGAAGCCGGTCAGGATCTGGAAGATGATCGCCAGGTACATCAGTGAGTAAATGACTCCGGCCAGGGCGTTGGCGCCAATCGACTTGATGGGCAGGCTGCAGATCATGAGAATGTCCAGACAAAATACCTGGAAGAGCTCCTTCCACTTGCCTCGGGAGGCGGGGAAGAAACCCTTCCAGCGGGCGAAACGGTTGCCGGTGAACCCCCAGTACACGCGGCCCAGAAAATTGATCAGGAATATGTAGCCGAAGGCAAAGTGGATGAAACGGACCCAACCGAACAGGTATTGCGAGGAGGCCTCGGTCGCCGCGCCCTGCCAGGGGAGGGGAGAGCCGATGAGATACCCCGTCACCCCAAGGATGAATACGCACAGCGCATTCGTCCAGTGAAAGAAGCGCACGGGAAGTTCCCAAACATAGACCTGATAATATTCGGCATACGGGATACTGCTCATCTCCCCTCCTAGATGACTCTGATCCGGCTGATATGCCGGCCCTCCGGGTCGTAGAGATGCACGGCGCAGGCAACGCAGGGATCGAAGGAATGGATCGTCCTCAGGATCTCCAGCGGCTGGTCGACCACGGCGACGGGCGTTCCGATCAGGGATTCCTCGTACGCCGACCTCTGGCCGCTGCCGTCCCGGGGCGAACCGTTCCATGTTGTGGGGACGACCATCTGGTAGTTGGCGATCTTCTTATCCTTGATCACGATCCAATGGGCCAGGGCGCCCCGCGGAGCTTCCGACAGGCCGACTCCCCTGGCCTCGGCCGGCCAGGTGTCCGGGTCCCATTTCTCCGAGTTGAACATCCGGAGGTCTCCATTTTTGATGTTGTCCAGGAGGGTCTTGTAGAAGTCCTTCATCCAGTGGGCGATGAGCTGGGTTTCGATCCCCCTGGCCGCGGTCCGGCCGAGGGTCGAATAGAGAGCCTCGAGGGGCACTCCGAGATGGGCGAGGGCGCCGTCGACGGCTTGTTTGACCTCTTCCCGTCCGGAGGCGTAGGCCACGAGCAGTCTGGCCAGCGGACCGACCTCCATAGCGTGTCCCCGCCAACGGGGAGTCTTGAGCCACGAGTATTTCTCCTCGACGTTCAGGTTTTTATAAGGCGTCTTCGGGCCCGTGTATCGGAGGTCCGTTTCCCCATCCCAGGGGTGAAGGGATTCTGATTCGCCGCCCTGATA
>DAIPLF010000053.1:3873-8968 GCA_036769375.1 Candidatus Aminicenantota bacterium
GCCGACGAGGGCCAGGCGCTCGGCGTTGAGGGCCATCGAGTTTTCCGGGTCGACGGCGCAGGGTGCTCCACCTACCAGATAGTGGGGATGCGGGTTTTTGCCTCCGAAGACGGAATGGACTTTGATGATTTCCTTCTGCCATTCCAGGATATCCAGGTAGTGAGCCACACCCAGAAGGTTCACTTCCGGCGGGAGCTTGTACCCGGGATGGCCCCAGTAGGCGTTGGCAAAGATGCCCAGCTGGCCGCTTTCGACCAGGGTTTGAACTCTTTTCTGCACCGTCCTGAAATAACTGACGGAGTTCTTCGGCCAGCTGGAGAGAGTTCCGGCGAGGTCCGCCGTCTTTTGCGGGTCAGCCCGCAAGGCGCTGACCACGTCAACCCAATCCAGGGCGTGCAGGACATAGAAATGGACCACGTGGTCCTGCAGGTAGTGCGCGCAGAACATCAGGTTCCGGACAAGCTCGGCATTCGGCGGGATGGTGATACCGAGCGCGTTCTCCACGGTGCGCACGGAAGCCAGCGCGTGCACGGTCGTGCAGACCCCGCAGGCGCGTTCGGCGAAGGCCCAGGCGTCCCTCGGGTCTCTGCCTCTCAGGATGATCTCCAGCCCGCGGACCATTGTCCCTGCGGAAAAGGCGTCGGTGATCACTCCCCCGCTGACATCGGCCTCAATCCTCAGGTGGCCCTCGATCCGAGTAATGGGGTCAACGACGATTCGTTCGGCCATCACGCACCTCCCTCATCTTTCTTACCGGTCTTAAGGTCCTTGTCCTTGAGGCTCGTCTCCAGCTCCTTCTTGATCAGGCGGCGCTTTCGCAGATTCGTAGCCACGGCATGCACCGCGATGCCGCCGGCTGCCGCCGCGGCCAGGTAGGCGCCGAGCGTATCCGCCGTGGTCTCCACGCCGAAGCCGGGGAACGAGGGAAGTCTCCGGTAAAACGGGCCGTTGTCGAAGTAGCCCGCTTCACTGCAGCCGATGCAGGGCGCGCCGGACTCGATGGGGTAGCTGACGCCGTTGTTCCAGCGGATGATCCCGCAGGAGTTATAGGTCTCGGGACCGCGGCAGCCCATTTTATAGAGACAATATCCCTTCCTCGCGTTGGCATCGTCGAAGGTCTCGACAAAGAGGCCCGCATCATAATATGGCCGGCGATAGCAGGAATCATGGATCCTCGTCGAGTAAAAGGCCTTGGGGCGGCCTTGCGAATCGAGTTGAGGCAGCCGGCCGAAGGCCAGCAGGTGGACCACCACCCCGGCCATGACCTCACCGATGGGCGGACAGCCGGGGACGTTGACCACCTTCTTGAGGATCTTATGGATGGGAGTTGCCCCCGTGGGATTCGGCGCCGCTGCTTGGACGCAGCCGTTGGAAGCGCAGCTCCCCCAGGCGATGACGGCAGCAGCCTTCTTCGCGGCCTCCCGGAGGATCTCCAGCGCCGTTTGCCCCGCCACAGTGCAGTATACGCCGTCCTCCTTGGTCGGGACCGAGCCTTCGACCGCCATGATGTACTGGCCAGGGTATTTCGTCATCGTCTGGTGGAGGGCCTCCTCTGCTTGTTTTCCGGCCGCCGCCTGGAGAGTGAGGCTATAGTCCAGGGAAATCCGGTCGAGCACAATATCGGCGACCAACGGGTGAGAGGACTTGATAAAGGATTCGCTGCAGCAGGTGCATTCCTGAAAATGGAACCAGACTACCGGAGGTCTGGGCTTCGACTCCAGGGCCCACACGAGCCGAGTCATCTGCGTCGCGCTCAGCCCGAGGGCCGCAGAGAGATAGCCACAGGACTTTAAAAAGTCCCGCCGCGTCGTCCCCCGTGATTCCATCAGCTCCCAAAGAGTCATTGATTGCTTTGGCATTTTCCCTCCTTCCGGGGATTCCCTTAATCCCTATTTCATTCAGCAAGAATTGTGCCTAATGGCCTGACCTTGAGCTGGGTTTCCACGAGGGAGCAAGCCCGGGCGGACGCACAGGAATCCCCCCGCCGGCACCAAGAGTATCATACAGCCGGACAAATCCTGTGAGGCAGGATTCAAGGGCCGGCGGGCTGATTTCCAGCGAGCCGTTCCGCTCAGGCGAGCCGCTTTTTAGCCTTTCTGAGGCCTTTCCTAATGTCTCCGACAGCTCGCCTGCCCCCCGAACGGATCTCCTTGCCGGCCTTCTTCAAATTTTTTATCCGGGCCCTCAGCTCCTTCCGTCTCTTCATCAAAGCTTTCAGGGCCTCTTCATAACCATCCTTCGCCCTTCCGGTTGCTTCCCTGGCTGCGTTTCTGACGGTCGCTATCCCATTGGAGAGTGCCGCCAATTCGTCCTCGACTTTCCGTGTCAGAGGCCGGCGTTTCTTTTCCATCGGCTCCTCCGGTCCTATTTCGGTTCATCCAAGCTCAATCAAGAAACGTGCCAAGCGGCAGCGGGGGCCTTCCTGGAGTGCACTTTCCTAATCCCAATCTGCTGACCTCTGTCCAGTCGGGGCGCATTGACAGGGCGAAACCGCCGTGCTATAAAAATCATCACCCGCAAGGGAAGAGCCGCACTGAGAGGCATGCAAGATGGCCACCATTCTTGTCGTCGATGACGACTCGTTGGTCTCTGAATCGCTTCTCAGCGTATTCCAGAAACTGGGCCACAAAGGGCTCTGTGCGCCGACCAAGGCCCAGGCCCGCCAGTTGCTCTCCACCGCGGCGCCCGATATCGTTTTCTGCGATGTCCGCTTGCCCGACGGTTCGGGGTTGGAGATGCTGCCCGAGATCCAGAGGAGTGCCAATCCTCCCGAAGTCATCATCATCACCGGGTTCGGGGACCCCGACGGTGCCGAGTTGGCCATAAAAAACGGGGCCTGGGACTATGTCGAAAAGCCCCTGTCCGTGAAAGTGGTCAGGCTGGCCATCGAACGAGCCCTGCTATACAGGGGAAAAAAGCAAACGCCCGCTAAGAGCCTGGCTTTGGACAGGGAAGGCATCGTCGGAAATAGCGCTCTTCTCAAGCCCTGCCTTGATCTTCTCGCTCAGGCGAGCGGCAGTGAGGCCAACGTCCTCATCTCCGGGGAAACAGGGACGGGCAAAGAGCTCTTTGCCTGGGCCATCCATCGCAACAGCGCCAGGGCCGATTCCCATTTTGTAGTCGTGGATTGTGCCGCGCTGCCGGAAACCCTGCTGGAGAGCACTCTTTTCGGGCATGCCCGAGGTGCCTTCACCGGAGCTGATCGCGCCAGGGACGGGCTGATCAAGCAGGCGGACGGAGGGACGCTTTTTCTGGATGAAGTCGGGGAGCTTTCCTTCTCCATCCAGAAGGCGTTCTTGCGGGTCCTGCAAGAGCGGCGGTTCCGTCCGGTGGGTGGGAGCCAGGAAGTCCAGAGTGATTTCCGCTTGATCGCGGCGACCAACCGTAACCTCGAAGAAATGGCCAAGAACGGGTCGTTTCGCGAAGATCTGCTTTTCCGCTTGCGCACTCTGACCATAGAGCTGCCCCCGCTCAGGGACCTTAGGGACGATCTCCGGGACCTGGTCATTCATTATACGGCCAAATTGTGCGACCGGAATAATTTGCCGATGAAAGGATTTTCGTCTGATTTCTTTTCCGTTCTCCTCGCGTACGATTGGCCCGGAAATGTGAGAGAGCTCGTCCAGGCGCTGGAAAAGGCGATCGTCAGCGCGGAGGATGCCCCGACCCTTTTTCCCAGGTACCTGCCGCAGCACATCCGAATTCATCTGGCCCGGAAAGCGGTCGGCCGGAAAGGCGAACCGCCTGCTGCCAAAGAGCTTTCCGCCCGAGAGAGCGGACTGCCGAGCTTGGCGGCAGCCCGAGAGGCGGGGCTGGCCGAGATGGAGAAGGAATATCTGGAGAGACTCACGCAGGAAACCGGGAGAGATGTCGGCAAAGCCTGTCAAATATCGGGCCTCTCCCGGTCCCGCTTTTATGCGTTGCTGAAAAAATACAGCATTTCGATCCCGCGCTAGGACCGGCTGGAAATCTTTTCCTCCTCATCATCCCCTCTTCGTTGTCCAATCTGAAACGGGTTTTCTTCCCGGGCAGGACAATGGCGCCAAGGGCAAAGAAACAGCTCCCTTCCCCGCGGGCTTTTTCCCAGGGAAAAAAGTTCCCCTCGGGGGCCGTCAGATTTTGGCACAATTCTTGAATGAGCAAAGGTGGATGTCACCCTTTTACCGCATCTGGGACCGTGGATAAAGAAATCAAACCCTCGGGCCTGAACCTCTTGGGCGGCATCTCCCAGGGGCAAGGCAGAATTCTCTTGGTTGACGATGAGGACATCCAGGTCCGGACGATGACCGCAATGTTGGAGCGCCTCGGCTTCCAAGTGGTCGGGAAGACGGATGCCCGGGAGGCCCTGCGGGAATTCCGGCGGCTTCCGGAAGACTTCGATCTCGTCATAACCGATCAGAACATGCCCCGCCTGACCGGAGAGAAATTAGCCGGGAAGATCCTGCGCCTCCGGCCGGACATGCCCATTATCCTATGCACCGGCTATAGCGAGCAGATGAATGAAGAAACGGCCAAAGCCAAAGGCATCCGGGCATTTGTCATGAAGCCATTTTCTCTCCTGGAAATCGCCGGGACCATCCGGCGGGTCCTGGAAAGCTGACCAGCGACGCGGCCGATCTCTCCTTGTTCTTTTCTCCAGGCCGATTTCGGCTGCCATTATGAGGGAGGAGTCTGGAGATTCGCCCTCATCACCGTGTCGGTCGTCCTTGACACAGGATGCCTCTCCAGCGTAAGTAGTGGGGGACGAGGGTGCCCGCGATCGCATTCCGGCACCTCATGAACGTTTGCAGAGAGGACGGCGCCATGGAGAAAAGAGAGCCGCTATTCAAATCGAGGATTCAACCACACTGTTGTCCGAACATGTTTCCCGCCGGGGGAGCGCAACCAGGCTTCACCCGCCGGGCATTTCTCAAAGGAATGGGCGCGACGGCCATTGCCGGCATGGCTATGGGAAAGCTCACCTGGCCGCTCCCGCTGAGAGGGGAGCCGGGCGCGGATGAGGGCCTCGTGCGGCGGCCTCTCATCGTCAAGCCCATTCTCGTCTACGATATCCCCTCTCGCAGTCCCCAAACGAGCTGGAGAAGCTGGGGCGGCG
>DAIPLF010000391.1:0-2457 GCA_036769375.1 Candidatus Aminicenantota bacterium
CCTACGGAACGATCATCGTCTTCGAGGACATCACCGAGAAGATCCGTCTCCAGCAGCAACTCGTGACTTCAGAAAAGCTGGCCTCGATCGGTCTCCTTTCCGCCGGTGTCGCCCACGAGATCAACACCCCGCTGACAGGGATCTCCAGCTATGTCCAGATGCTCCAGAAAAAGCTCACCGACTCTCACTACGCCCAGATCCTGGAGAAGATCGAGGCCCAGACCGATCGGGTCTCTCGGATCATCAAGAACTTGCTCAATTTCGCCCGCAATCCGGCGGAATCCGCTTTCCACAAGGTTTCCATCCCCGACAGCTTGAAGGAGATCATCTCGCTCATCGAATACAAGCTCAAGGCGATGAGCATCAAGCTGGAGATGGACCTGGCCCCGGTAAAGCTCATTTGGGCGCAGGGAGAGCGCCTGCAGCAGGTCTTCATCAACATCATTCTCAACGCCATAGATGCCATGCCCCACGGGGGCATCCTCCGCATCCAGGCTGAGCAGGAAGGCCCGGACGTGGTGGTCAAGATCGCCGACACAGGGACCGGGATCCAGCCGCAGCACCTGCTCCATATTTTCGACCCCTTCTTCACGACCAAAGGGATCGGCAAAGGCACCGGGCTGGGCCTGTCCATATCCTACGCAATCATCAAGGAACACGAAGGGCATATCTCAGTCACGAGTGAAATGGGCAAGGGGACCTGTTTCACCATCAGGGTCCCCGGCGACCTCGACCTGAAGAAGCTGAGCCAAAAGCCCGCCTTCATACGGAACTGACCATGGCAGAAAACAAAGGCGTCATCCACGTCATCGACGACGAGCCCATCATCCACGAGGTCCTGAGCCAACTCCTGACATCTGAGGGGTACGAGGTCGTCCTTTCCTCCTCCGGGGAGGAAGCTCTGGAGAAACACTCCTCCCAGGCCTTTGATGTTACCCTCCTCGACCTGCTGATGCCGGGCATGGACGGCATTGAAGTGCTGCGGGAGCTCAGGCGGATCGACCCTCTGGCCGTCATCATCATCATCACGGCCTACGCCTCGGTCGAGTCGGCCATCTCCGCCATGAAGATAGGGGCTTATGACTACATCCAAAAGCCGTTCAAGCACGCCGAGCTCCTCATCACCATAGAGCGGGCCCTTGAGCACAGAAACCTTCAGGACGAGAACATCCGCCTCAAAGGTGAGCTCGACCGCAAGTTCGGGTTCGACAACCTCATCGGCCAGAGTCAACCCATGCAGAAGATCTTCGACCTGATCAAGGCCACGGCCCCGACGCGCTCCACGATCCTGGTCCAGGGAGAGAGCGGCACGGGCAAGGAATTGGTCGCCCGGGCCATCCACCAGAACAGCGAGCGCCGCCACTTCCCGTTCGTCGTCGTTAACAGCGGGAGCCTCCCTCCAGACCTCTTGGAGAGCCATCTCTTCGGCCACGTCAAGGGCGCCTTCACTGGAGCGGTCAGCCAGAAAAGCGGACTGTTCGAGACGGCCGACCGGGGCAGCATCTTCTTTGATGAGATTTCCACCGTCGGACTCGAGACCCAAGCCAAACTGCTCCGAGTCATGCAGGACAAGGAATTCATGAGACTCGGAGGGACGAAGACGATCCGGGTGGATGCCCGGATCATTGCCGCCACGAACACCGACCTGGAGGAGCTTATCGAGAAAAAAGCCTTCCGCCAGGACCTTTTCTACCGGCTCAACGTCATCAAGATCGAACTCCCTCCGCTGCGGGAGAGGAAGGGCGACATCCCTCTCCTTGTGAAGCACTTCGTCAACATCTACAGCCTCGAGAACAAGAAGGAAATCGAAGGGGTCACCGATGACGTCCTGGAGATCCTGGAAGATTACGACTGGCCGGGAAACGTCCGCGAGCTCGAAAACTTGATCGAGCGGGCGATCGTCCTGTCCAGGTCCAAGGTCATAACCCGCAACACTCTGCCGCCGTTCCTATGCGACCGCGGGCCTGGAGACAGGGACATCAAGGCAGAAAAAGAAGGCGAGCAGGACTTCAAAGAGCAGACCCAAAGCTACCAGAGGAAGGTCATCCTCAACGCCCTTCGCCGGGCCAAGGGTGTCCAGAAGCGGGCCGCCCGGTCGCTAGGGCTGAAGCCGACGACTCTCAACGAGATGATCAAGAGGCTGAAGATCGACGTGGACAGCCTGTCTTGAGGCCTTAGTCCTCCCCGACAAAGAACTTGCCCGGCACGGCCTTGTCGGGGTTGAATTCGAGCTTGCGGGGAAAGCCGGGCAAACTCAATTCAAATTCCTGGTTTCTTTTATCGACGATAACCTTCTCCCGCCTCTTCCCGCCATCCTCCTCTTCCCAGGCGATCCAAAGGGGATAAACGAACTCTTCGTTGAGCTGACTTACCCTGATCTTCAAGAGAACGCCGGTCTCCCGTCTTTCCACCCGATGATCCACGTGGGCTTCGGGGAGCGCGTGGGAATCGAACCAG
>DAIPLF010000054.1:0-8906 GCA_036769375.1 Candidatus Aminicenantota bacterium
CTGTCCGCATTCCGTATCGAGATAGCCGAAAAAGCGTTCAAGTCCGGCGGCAAAGAATTTCCGGCCGGCTCCTGGATCCTGGCCGATCAAAACGGGCTGGCTGACGCCTTGAAGCAGGCCGCAGCTGAGTTGGCCATTGATTTCGAGAGCGCGCCCGCTCTTCCCGACGGGCCCCGCCACGAATCCAGCGTCCCGCGTCTGGCCGTCTGGCACACCTGGGCCGACACCGAGGCGGTCGGCTGGATCCGTTACATCTTCGACCGAGAAAAAATAGCTTATTCATATATCCGCGACGAAGATATCCGCAGTGGGGGATTGCGCGATAAGTTCGATATCATCCTCTTCGGCCACAACTATCTTGACCTCCAGACCCAGATTCAGGGAATTGACAGGAAATTCGGGCCGATGGCCTATACCAAGACCAAGGAATTTCCCAGCCTGGGAGTCCCCGACGCTTCAGATGACATCACCGGCGGGATCGGCTGGGCGGGCATGGCCAACCTCGAGCAGTATCTGCAGGCCGGGGGTTTATTCATTACCCTCGGCAATGGCTCGGCGCTCGCCCTGGACGGAGGTCTTGTGCGCGACGTCTACCGCAGACAGGCAGCCCTGTTCACGCCCGGGTCGGAGCTCAAGGTCAAGTTCACAAAGCCTGGCCATCCACTGGCCTACGGCTTCCCCGAGGTCACCTCGGTCTTCCGCAGCTACATGCCCGTCTACGATATCTCCATTTCGGGACGCCGCGGAGTCGTCCTGCAGTGGGGGATGAAGCTCAGGAAAGAAGACCGGGAGGAGGAAGCGCCCGAGCTCACATTGACTGAAGAGGCGAAGAAAGCGAGAGAAAAGGCCAAGAAGGAAGAGGTCAGAATGCTGGTCAGCGGCGCGCTTAAGGGAGAGGACGAGCTCGAGGGACGACCCGCAATCCTCGATCTGCCGGCAGGAAAAGGGCGTGTCATCGCCTTCAACTTCAACCCGGTCCATAGGGACCTCAACCGCTCGGATTACCGGTTCCTTTGGAACGCGCTTCTTAACTGGAACGCCCTGCCGCCGGCTGGAAAGTGAAGACCTCCAAGAATTTGTCCCAGACAAAGGAGAAAACCCATGCTGAGGAGGGATTTCTGCAAAGTCAGCGGGATGTGTCTCCTGATCTATTCCGCATTGAAATTGAGTGGACTCGACTCCGGCAGTCCACCCGGGCCAAGAGAATCCGGAGTCTGGATCCATGGCTCTCCTTATCTCGGTCATTCCGACTTTAGGAGCAATTTTCGCGGACTCTCTCAGGATGAAATAAAAAAAGAGATCGTCCACTTCCGGACGGCCGAGCCCTGGAGACGGATGGCCCTTTTTGAGCTATGAGGAGGAACGAATGAAAGAACTTGCTGAATTGGCCTTGGACACGGCCAAATCAAAAGGTGCTTCTTACGCGGATATCCGCATCTGCCGCTACCGGGATCAGTACATCTTCGGCCGGGACAAACGCATCGAGACGACCGCGGACACCGAGGATTCCGGGTTCGGGATCAGGGCGATCGTCAACGGCGCCTGGGGTTTCGCCTCGAGCTACCGGCTGGAAAAGGAGGAAGTCCAGAGGATCGCCGCCCTGGCTGTCGAGGTGGCCCGGGCAAGCGCGCGCCTGCTCAAACAACCCGTGGAGCTCGCCCCGGAGAAGGCCTATCAGGATCACTGGCAGTCGCCCATCCAAAAAAACCCCTTCAAAATACCGATGGAGAAAAAGATAGACCTCGTCCTCAGGGTCAATGAAGAGATGCTCAAGGTTGACGGGATCAAGGTGGCGATGGCTTTTCTGAATTTCAACGAGATCTGGAAGTACTTCGCCTCTACCGAGGGGTCCTTCATCGAGCAGGACCTGATATTCACTTACCCCAACTTCACGGCCGTCGCCGTCGGGGCCGGCGACTCGCAGACTCGGTCCATCCAGGTCCCGCCGGAGCAGAAAGGCTACGAGCTCATCGAGGCCGTGGATTGGGTCGAGAAGGCGCGAAAGACGGCCGAGGAGGCCGTCCAGAAGCTGAAGTCCAGGGAGGCCACGGCCGGCAAAAAGGACCTGATCCTCATGCCTTCGCATCTGTGCCTGACGATGCATGAGAGCATCGGCCATGCCACCGAGCTCGACAGGGCGATCGGCTGGGAAGCGGATTATGCCGGGACGACCTTTGTCACCCCGGACAAGCTAGGGACGCTCAAGTATGGCTCACCGCACATGAACATCATCGGCGACAAGCTTCTGCCCGGGGCGCTGGGCACTGCCGGGTACGATGATGACGGCGTCAAAGCGCGGCGGTTTTTCATCATCAAGGACGGGATATTCGTCGGCTACCAGACGACCCGGGAGCTGGCCCGGTTTGTCAAAGAGACTGAGTCCAAGGGGTGCGCCTACGCCGATTCCTGGTCCTCCTTCCCCATGCAGCGCATGCCCAATCTCTGGCTCAAGGCCGGGGACAAACCCTTAACTCTGGACCAGTTGATCTCGGATACAAAGGATGGATTGCTCTTTGAGGGGATGGGAAGCTTCAGCATCGACCAGCAGAGGTACAATTTCCAGTTCGGCGGGGATGCGGTCTGGGAGATCAAGAACGGCAAGGTGGGCGACATGGTCAAGAACGCGGCCTACCAGTCCAAAACGACCGACTTCTGGGGCTCGCTCGATGCCGTCTGCTCTGAGGAGCACTGGGAGAACTGGGGAGTCTTCGGCTGCGGCAAGGGTGAGCCGCCGCAATCGGCCCGGATGGGCCACGGGAGCGCTCCAGCGAGGTTCCGCCAGGTGAATATCATCAGCGGAGGAGGGAAATTATGATTCTCCAGGAGAAAGAAATCAAAGGTTTGCTGGAAGGCCTCATCGCTGAATACCCGGGCAAGGAGATAAGCGTGGGCGTTTCCGCCGGCGAAACAGGCTCGACCCGGTTCGCTAATAACGCCATCACCACAAACGGCGTCTATAACCGGCTGGAAGTGTTTGCCGAAGTGATGAAGGGTAAGAAGAAGGGGATGGCCGCTGTCAATGAGCTGACCGCGGAGAAGATCCGGGAGGCGGTCAGTCGGGCCGACGCCTTGGCGGACGTGGCGCCCGAAAACCCGGAACTCATGGCCGCCCTTGGGCCCCAAACCTATCCGCAGGTCCCGGCGTTGTATTTCTCCAAGACGGCCGAATTCTCTCCAGGCCAGCGGGTTGAATCCATCCTGGCGGTCATCGAGAAAGCCAAGGAGAGGAACCTCACCGCTGCGGGCTTCTTTGAAACGAGCTCTTCTTCCGGCGCCCGCCTGAATTCCAAGGGCCTTTATTATTTTTTCAAGTCATCACGGTCGTACTACAGCAATACCGTAAAGAGTGAGGGAGGCTCCGGATGGGCCTCGGCCGAGGAGGAGGATGTGGGCCGGATCGCGATACCGGAGCTGGCCGAGCGGGCCGTAAAAAAGGCCTTGGATTCCCGGGGCGCAAAGCCTCTCGCGCCAGGCAAGTATACGGTCATTCTTGAGCCCGCGGCAGCCGCCGACATGGTGAGTTTCTTGCTTTATAATTTCACGGCCCGGGAGGCTGATGAAGGGCGGAGTTTCCTTTCGCTCGGAGAAGGCAAGAACCGGCTGGGAGAGGATCTCGTCTCGCCCAAGGTCACGATCACCAGCGACCCGGCCTCTCCGGAATTCCCGGCTTTCCCTGTTGGGGAGGACGGCCTGCCGGTCAAAAAGACGGTCTGGATCGAAAAGGGCGCCGTCAGGAATCTGATCTATACGCGGTTCTGGGCCGAAAAGATGGGACGGGAACCGGTCTCCTTCCCGCCCAACATCCTCATGGAAGGGGAGGACCACACGCTCGAAGACTTGATCAAGTCAACGAGACAGGGAGTCCTGGTGACCCGGTTCTGGTATATCAGAGACCTGAACCCGATGATCCTGCTGCTGACGGGCCTTACGAGAGACGGGGTTTTCTGGATCGAAAACGGCAGGCTGAGCCACCCCGTGAACAATTTCCGGTTCAACGAGAGCCCGGTTAATGCGTTGCGGAATATTGAGATGATGTCGCGCGCCCAAAGGGCTGTGGGCGGCGAAACCGGTCAGTCCGCCGTCGTCCCGGCGCTCAAGATCAAAGAGTTCAACTTTTCCTCAGTGTCGGACGCGGTCTAGGATCGTTCGCCGGCGAGCCCTCCCTTTTTCGCCCCGAGGTCGTCGACCGATTGCGGAACCGGTCAATGCCCGTGCTTCTCGGCCGCTTCGGCCTCGGCCTTGTTCTTATGGATGGTGCCGGCCGGGTGGTTGGGCGGAGAATAAAGGGTATAGAGCTTCAATCGGTTCCTCTTCGATGTGTTGATGACATTATGGTGTGTCCCCGCCGGTATGATAGCCGCCTCGTCCTTCCGGACCACGTGCTCTTCTTTTCCGTTCAGGACGAACTTGGCCTCTCCCTGCTCGATGCGGAAGAACTGGTCGACGTTGGCATGCACCTCGTTGCCGATCTCTTCACCCGGCTGCAGGGACATCACCACGAGTTGACAATACTTGCCCGTGAACAGGACCTGACGAAAATTCCCGTTTTTTAGGGTCTGCTTTTCGATCGGTCCAAAGTAGCCAGTCATTTTTTTCTCCTTTTACCGGGAAATAGGCCCATAGTATAAAGCAAGACGTCACAAGAAGCCAGCGCACAGCGGCTCACCGCACGGGAAGTCCCCAGTCGCAACGCCGCGGCGGGAGCCTTCATCTAAACGCGCTATTCGATCTTGAGGGGCGCGACCGGGCTGAAGAGCGTAAACCCGGCGTCCTGAAGTATCTTCTTGAAATCCTCGACATCCTTCTGGTAGAACGCGTTGACCTTGTTCAGGAACTCTTCCGCCTTGGGCTTGACCTTGTCGTAGCTGACTTGAGCAGCCTGCGAAACAGGCTCGATCCCGGCTCCCGCGATCCCGAAGACGGCCCTCATAACCTGGGAGTTAAGACCCTGGGAGCGGTCGGCCATCCCCTGCTTCTTGGGCGTGGGGTCGAGCGCCTCGGTCAGCTCTTTCAGCTTTTTCTCCAGTTCGTCCGCCGCCTTGTTGATCTCAGCGGACTTGGGGTTCCGCCCCGTCCGCGTGTACTCACGGACTGTTTGGATGGCGCGCAGGGTCTGCTGAAGCTGGCGGCTGGCCCGCATGACAGCCCTCGAGAGTCCCTGGGCCGCCTTACCCTTTTCGTAGTTGGCCTTGAGGACTTCGAGGTCGATCTTGAGCCTCGGGTCAGGCTTCACCTCGAAAGTCCCGCTGACCTCCTGGTCCTCGTACTTGACCTTGACGGTGTATTTCCCGGGCAGCACCAGCATGCCCATGGCCCTCCGGCCAAAGAACCCGCCGCGGGCTTCCGTTTGCTCTTCCTGCGGCTGGCCGGGCGTGGGCGGCTCGGTCTCCCTGAAGTTCCAGTAGGCGCGGTTGATGCCCTTGGCTTCCGGGCCGTACAGCTGGCTGACGAACCTTCCATAAGAATCGAGGATGGTGATCTGAACCTTGGTCCTGGCCTGGCCCGCTCCTCCCCCAAATGGCATCATGCCCCCCGTCCCCGCCGCCCGGGCAGGTGTTTCCGCGGCCGCCGCCTCTTTTTCTTCCGTCTTCTTCTCTGCCGGCGTCAGGTAATAGGTGATGCGCGCGCCCTGCTGTTTGTTCTCGCCGGCGAAGACCGTGTCGCCGGGGCTCTGGAGCGGGCTCATCCCCCCTCGTCCTCCGGTCAGGAACTCGATGGCCTCGGCCGTCGTAAAGAGATGAAGCTCTTTTCTGGTCACTTCCTCCGAAAATTCGCGCAGGGGCGAGATATCGTCGATGACATAGAGCGCCCGGCCGTGGGTCGCGACGATGAGATCGTTCTCCCGCGGATGGATGGCCAGGTCGTAGACCGGGCAAGTCGGGACTCCCTGCGACCACTTGGCCCATTTCGCTCCGCCGTTCAAGCTGAAATAAAGCCCGAATTCCGTGCCCAGGAAAAGAAGGTTCCTGTTCACGGGGTCTTCTCTGATGACCATGCAGTAGCCGTCGATATCCGGAGTTGCCAGGCTCCTCCATGTTTTCCCGTAATCGCCGGTCACGAAAATATAGGAGGTGAAGTTGGAGCGGCGGTGATCGTCGAGGACGAGATAGGCCGCGGCTTCGTTGAAGTGCGAGGCCTGGATATGAGGAACGAACGCTCCCTTGGGAGCCAGGGGCTTTTTTCCGGAGACCAGGCTTGGGGAGACGAGTTCCCACGACTTCCCGGCGTCGCGGGTGAGCTGGACATTTCCATCGTCCGTCCCGACCCAGATCACGCCTTCCTTGACCGGGCTGGGCTCGATGCTGATGATGGTGCAGTAGTTCTCGGCGCTCGAGATGTCGAGGGTCAACCCGCCGCTCTCCGCCTGCTTCTGCTTTTCCAGATCGTTGGTGGTCAGGTCCGGACTGATGATCTCCCATGTCCGGCCTTTATCCGGGCTGCGGTGGACGAACTGGCTCCCGTAATAAATGGTCGCCGGCTTGAACGGATCGATGGCGAACCCGGCATTCCAGTTGAAGCGGTGTTTGATGTCGGACTCCGTGGGAACGATGCTGCGGCTTGTTCCCGTTTTAACGTCGAAATAGTACAGGCTTCCGCCCTGGGACATGCCGTAGCCGCAAGTCGGGTCTTCCGGGTCGGGGGCGGCATCAAAACCGTCTCCTCCGCCGACGGTCAGCCACATGTGGCTGAAGACGGCCCTTTCGGTGAGCGAATAGGCGGGGCCGCGCCAGGTGCCGTTGTCCTGGAGTCCCCCATAGATGTAATAGGGGATCTGCATGTCGGTATTGACATGATAGAACTGGCCGAGCGGCATATTCTCAACAAAACGCCAGTTGTTCCCCCGGTTCGTGCTGATGACCACCCCTCCGTCGTTGCCGGCGATCATCCATTCGCCGTCGGGATGGATCCACATGGCATGATGGTCCGAATGGGCTTGGCTGAAGCTGGTCAGCCCCCGGAACGTCTTGCCGCCGTCCTCGCTGACCTGGAGCTGCGTCTGGAGCATGTAGAGGATGTCTTCGTGAGCCGGGTTGACGAGGATCCGGCTGTAATAAAAAGGGCGGTTGTGGACGCTGGGGTCGTTGTTCACCACCTGCCAATTCAACCCTCCGTCGGACGACTTCAGGAGAACGTTCTTTTTGGCTTCGATGAGGGCATAGGCGATCTCGGGCTTGTTCGTCGCGAAAGCCACTCCGCAGCGGCCTAGGTCTCCGGCGGGGAGTCCGTTCTTTTCGGTCTGCTTCTCCCACTTCTCACCAAAGTCAGTCGAGATGTAGATGCCGCTCCCCGGGCCGCCGGAACTGAAAAACCACGGCCAGCGCCGGTGCTCCCACATGGCGGTCAGGACCCTGTTGGGGTTGGACGGGTCCACAGCCATATCGGAGACCCCGGTTTTTTCGTTGACATAAAGGACTTTCCGCCAGGTTTTCCCGCCGTCCGTTGTCTTATAGACCCCGCGGTCAGTGCTATCTCCCCAGGTGGCGCCCAGTGCGCCGACCAGCACGACGTCCGGGTTATCCGGATGGATCACGATCTCCGAGATCTTCTCTGTTTTCTCGAGTCCCATGAGCTTCCAGGTTTTTCCACCGTCGGTGGACAGGAAGACCCCGCGGCCGACGCTGACCGAATTCCGGGGCGCGGCCTCGCCTGTGCCGACCCAGACGTGGTCGGCATTGCGCGGATGGACGGCGATCGCGCCGATGGAGGCAACGGGCTGGTTGTCAAAGACGGACGTCCAGGTCAGTCCGGCGTTCGTGGACTTCCAGACTCCGCCGGCGGCCGTGCCGACATAGATGATGTTCGGGTTTGAAGCCGCCACCTCGATCCAGCCGATCCGGCCGCTCATGTTGGCCGGGCCGATCGAGCGGGCCTTGAGTCCGGCGAAGATATCCTGGTTCGTTTGAGCAGTTAAGCTAAGGGTACAGAGGGCCAGGAACAGAAGGAAAAGCGCGCGTTTTTGCGTGGAGTATTGAATCACCGTTCCTCCTCGTTCAAAAAGAATTCTCATATATATCCCCACAATTCCAGCGGACGGTCAAGAATTTTCTTCCAGACTGTTCAAGAAGCCGGGGTCACCGGCGCGACAGGCTCGAAGGCTGAGCGCCCGGCGGCTATTTCAGCCCGAGTCGCTCCACTGTTTCCCTGTAGACGACGCCGCGCGCGGCCAGCCCATCGAGCATGAACCTGACGCAGCGCGAGTCCATGCCGATGTGCTCCGGCGCCGAGATTCCCTTCCGCCGGTAGATGCCCTTCGCGATCATCCGCGCGGCCATCGTAGCCGTGTATCCTGTCGTCCGGGCCATGGAATGGACCCCTGTCCGCTCATCATAACGGTCAAAAAGATCATAGGAAATCCGCAGCGGCCTCCTGTTCTTCGTCCCCTCAACGATGATCTTCATCACGGTGATATCGGCCTCTCCCTCCCGGAGCTTCCACTTGGGGAAGAGGATTTTAGCCGTGAAATCAAGGGGCCGGATCCGCGTTCCGTTAACCACGACTTCTTGGGTGTCGAAGAAACCGGTCTCCCTGAGCACGGCCATCTTCTCGATGTGGCCAGGGTAGCGGAGGGTCTTCTCTTTCATGTTCGGAACATTGAGCGTCTTGGCCATGGTCCGCAGGCCGTCGGTGTTGAAGGCTTCGAGCGTCCCAATGCCGGGGAAGGTCAGGAATTCGGGGTCGGAGAGGGCCGGCCGGGTGATCATCTTGCCGTTTTCGATATAGCGAGCCGGCCTTACATACTCCTCGATGACGTCATGCGGCGAAAAGACGGCCTTGTACTCGTAGGGATATTCACGGATCTCGGGCAAACCACCGACATAGATCATGATGTTTCTCGTCTTGTCGAGCTTTTTCATGGCATGAGCCGCCAATATGCTGCTCATGCCCGGAGCGACGCCGCAGTCCAC
>DAIPLF010000392.1:0-2450 GCA_036769375.1 Candidatus Aminicenantota bacterium
ACGGCGCTCTCCCCCCGGCTTTCGATCTGCTCCTGGATCATCCGGACGATCGCTTCCCGGCGGGCGTGAAGAGCGCGGATCTCTTCCTCGTTCAGATAGGTGGACAGGAAGATCGTGACCGTTTCCTGGTCCCATTCCAAAAGCCTTTGATAGAGCCGTCTGGAACAGCGCAGGATCTCACATCCCGGGATCGTCCTATTCTCGGGGGCGAAGGCCTCGGAAAAATCGACCCGGTAGACCTTGCCTGTTTCCTTTTGGATCAGGGTGTCCTTGTCGTTCCCGCATTTATCATAGACGAGGTTTTCGAAGACCTTGAGATCGGCCATCTGCCACTCGAAGACTTCCGGATCGCCGAGCATCAGGTTATCCCTTTTCAAGTCCGCTTCCCGGATGGCTTTCTCGACGAAGATCTGGAGAGAGCCGACGGTCTCCTTGATCGTCTTCCGCACGGCCGGGGGAACGAGATCGAGGCCGAGATACTTGTCGAGTTCATAAGCGGCAATCTCGTAATTGAAGCTGTCGGGGATGGGATCGGGCCTGGGGCGATTGATGTATTTGAATTGGGCCCAGCGCGTGATGCCATTGGCCCCCAATCTGACCTTCCAGGGATCCGTCCGTCCGGCCGACCCGGGGACCACCACCTGAGGCATGGATTCTCTGAGGAACTTTTCGACCTCCCCGGGTGTTTGAGGCCCCTCAATCACCGGGCTTTCCTCTGAGTTCCCTGCCGCCGCCTCAGCCGGGCTGGAATAGAAATTGAATTTTCCGTCCTCAATGATCAGGGCATAGAGGATGCCCCCCAGGTCCGAATAGCCGATGCCGGTGTCGATCATCCAGACTTTGTTCTCGAATCGGGCCACATCCTCTACCTGGAGAACGATCGGGCTTCCCCCTCCGGACCCGAGGAAGTTGTGGCCCACCACCATTCTGCTCGCCCCGAGGTTGGCCAGGATCTTGTCGACCTCCTCTTGCGAGGCGATGTCGTCCTGCCGGTACCAGAGGGGGCTCTGCGGATTGTAGACAAGCCTCGGCGTGAAGGGTTGACCTCCGAGCCGGGGAGCTTCCGGATGCAGGACGTACGCCCCCAGCTCCAACCGAAAGACCTCGTTGAGATCCTTGAGCTTCCAGGTCGAGTATTCGGGGTTGATCCCGCCGTGGGCGAAGATGATATCGTTGATCTTGATGACAATGTTCTTCTTAACAAGCCATCTTCCGTACGTCCAATTGAAATTTTGGGTATAGGCGAGCGAAGCGATCTGTTCCTTCCGATTCCTGATATCGCTGAGGATGCCGGTCCAGAAATCGAGCAGCTGCGGGTTATTACCGAGGTCCTCGCCCAGGGCCTTGACCTTGGCCTGCTCAGCGGCAGGGAGCCGGGAAATGTATTGCTTCTCTCTGGCCTTCCGGAAGCTTTTAGAGAGGAAGGAGACGAATTGTCTCGGGGATACGTAATCCGGGTAGCCCAGCGAGATTCCTGTTATCGTCGCCTCCTCATGGTTCCCGAGAAGGACGTGGACTTTCCCGCCCGCGGCCTCAGCCTCTTTTTCGAGGCGGATCAGGAGGTCGAGGATCTCCTTCGCCCTGTCGCCCCGGTCCATGATATCACCGGTTTGAACCAGATGCGCCTTCCCCCCGGACCAATGGAGGTTCTCGTCGACAAGTCCGACCTTGGGGTTCTTGAGGATCAGGATGAAATGGTCGTAGTCCCCGTGCAGGTCGCCGATGGCGATGATCTTTTCGACTCCGGTCCATTCATAGGGATTCTGGCCTGCCGGGCAGAAGAGGGAGAAAGCGAGAACGTGAAGACCGACGGACAAGAGGAGTCTTCTTCTTGGGGCCATATCCTTATGACGATACCCTATCCCGGCATCGAAGTTCAAGTCCTCATCCCCGCCCGGGGCGTCCTCTTGCCCGGGAATCCGTCCTTCGCGGCAGGACATCTCCGGGAGCGCCTCCGAGAGAGTCCGTGGTCCCATTTCAAACCTCCCCCGGGAATTCGGGGACGACCAAGCGCCCCGGCATGTGGCACGAAACTTGCCATAGAAGGTAAAGGCTGCGTAAGATCGCTGCCGAAATTCACCCGGATTCCTAGGAGGAATTGATGAGAGCAACGCGCTTGTTCTTCTTGACCGCCTTGATCGCGGTTTTCCTTGGGTCGATTTTGGTCGTTCCCGGGACGTCCTCTGGTCAGCAGATGTCTGACCAGGACAAGAAGATGATGGAGATGATGATGAAGTACGGGACCCCCGGAAAGAACCACGAGATCTTCAAGAAGTATGTCGGAGACTGGGACGTCGTCACCAAGTCTTGGCCGCAGCCCGGGGCCGAGCCGGTGATCGGCAAAGGGACCATGAAAAACGAGCTCATTCTTGAAGGCCGTTATGTCAAGTGCCATTTCGAGGCGATGATGATGGGGATGAAGTTCACGGGGCTGGAGATCATCGGCTACG
>DAIPLF010000393.1:0-2446 GCA_036769375.1 Candidatus Aminicenantota bacterium
TCCAGACTGATCTTCATTTCAAGCTAAACTGCCGGGTGAAGCGCAGGTCGTTCTCGTAGAATATTCGCATGTCCGCGATCTGATAACGGAACATGGCCGTCCTCTCGATGCCCAGGCCGAACGCCCAGCCGGAATATTTCTCGGGGTCGATATTGACGTTCTTGAGGACCTGGGGGTCAACCATCCCCGCTCCCAGGAGTTCTTTCCAGCCGGTGCCTCCGCAGATGGGACAGTCCGAGTCCTTCCCGCGGCAGAGGCTGCAATTGATATCCACTTCGGCCGAAGGTTCGGTGAAAGGGAAAAAGCTCGGCCGGAACCGCATCTCGATCTTGTCACCGAGAAGGGTCCTGAGAAAATACTCCAAAGTCCCTTTGAGGTGGGCCAGGGTCACCCCTTCATCCACCAGCAGCCCCTCCACCTGGCAGAACATGGGCAGGTGGGTAGGGTCGATGGCCTCGCGCCGGTAAACCTTGCCGGGGATAATGATGCGGATGGGGGGCTTGCATTTCTCCATCACCCGGATCTGCATGGGCGAGGTGTGGGTCCTGAGAAGGAGGTCATCGCCGAGGTAGAGCGTATCCCAGCTGTCCCTTGCGGGATGGTGGGGCGGAAAGTTCAGGGCCTCGAAATTGTAGTAGTCCGTCTCGATCTCCGGGCCTTCGGCGATAGAGAAACCCATGGCCAGGAAGATGTTTTCGATCTCCTCCTGAAAAAGCGTCAGCGGGTGGGTCGCGCCCCAGGGGAGCTTTTCCCCGGGAAGCGTCAGGTCCACGGGACCTTCCTGCTCGCTGCTCACCTGAGGACCGGGGGTTCCGGCCTTCAGCTTTAATGGAGCCGGCTTGACTAAGACGCTTCTATCGAAGCTGTTTAATCGATCCTGGACATGGAGTTTGAGGTCATTGATCAGCTTGCCGGCGAGGGGTTTGTCCTCCTCGGGGAGCGACATCAGCTCAGCAAAAAGAAGGGTGATGTGGCCCCTCTTCCGGCTCAGGAATTCGTTGCGCAGGCCCTCGAGAGCTTTGTCGTCCTTGACTCCGGCCAGGGCTCCTTCGAATTTCTTCCTGAGCTCGTCAATGCGGCTCTCGAAATTCTTCATCTCAAGTCACGGGTTCTCTGACCTTTTGGACAAGAGCGGTGAAGGCCTGGGGAGCGTTGACGGCCAGGTCGGCCAGGACCTTGCGGTCAAGCTCGATGTGGAACCTCTTCAGACCGTTGATGAAACGGCTGTAGCTCAACCCGTTCTGCTCCGAGGCAGCCTTTATCCGGATGATCCAGAGGCGCCGGAAATCCCGTTTTTTGTTGCGCCGGTCGCGATAGGCGTAGAGAAGGGACTTCTCTACGGCTTCCTTGGCCGTCCTATAGTTGTGGCTCTTCGCTCCCCAATAGCCCTTGGCCAGCTTCAGATACTTGGCCCGGCGGGCTCTTCGCTTGGTCCCTCTTTTAACTCGCGGCATCTTGAACTCCTTCTGTTCCTCTAGAACTCGTAGGGCAGCATCTTTTTGACGGCCGCCCGGTCGGCCCGGCTGACCACGACTTTCTTGCCCAGCCGCCTTTTTCTCTTAGCGTCCTTTGTGACCAGCAAGTGGCTTTTGAACGCCCTGCTATGAACGATTTTCTTCTTGGCTGTTACCTTGAACCTCTTTTGGGCTCCCTTGTGTGTCTTTAGCTTTGGCATCTTTTCCTCCTGATTTGGCGGGGACAAGCAGGGCGGAAACAGCCCAATCCTGTTTTCTCATATCTCCGTCCTGGCGGCCGAACTCATGGGCATCGGCCAGGATCCGGTTCATGAGCTGGTGGGCCAACTCCGGTTTGGAGCGTTCCCGGCCCCGGATCATGATCGTGATCTTGACCTTATTGCCTTCTTCCAGGAACTCCTTCACATGGTTCATTTTGAAGGTGTAATCGTGGATGCTGATCTTCGGCCGGAACTTGATCTCCTTGATCTGGACCTGCTTCTGGTGTTTTTTTGCCTCGTGCTCTCTCTTGTGTTCCTCGTAGAGGAACTTTCCGTAGTCCATGATCCGGCATACCGGCGGGTTAGCCGTCGGGGCGATCTCGACGAGGTCGAGGCCCCTTTGCCTGGCCAAGGACAGAGCTTCGGAGACGGGAAGGATCCCGACCTGCTTTTTTTCTTGGTCGATCACTCTGATTTCCCTGGCGTGAATCATCTCATTGATCCGATGCGGTTTGGCTTTCCTGGGTCCTGGATAGAATGGCTGTCTTCTAAAAATGCTTGGCCTCCTTAAAGATTCAGCGTCAAAGACCTATTTTTATTCAAATCAACGATTTTTTCAAGGAATTCGGCGACCTGGACCTGGCCCTTATCCCCCTGGGTGTGGACCCTCAGCGAGGCCGTCCCGGCGGCCACTTCCTTGTCGCCGACGATCAGGATGAGGGGGATCTTCTGGTTCTCCGCGTCCCGGATCTTGTAGCCGATCTTCTCCCG
>DAIPLF010000394.1:0-2443 GCA_036769375.1 Candidatus Aminicenantota bacterium
ATAGCCCGAGCGGCCGTCCGCGTCAAGGTGGAAAAATCGCGGCCTGGGTATTGTGCCCTGAATGAGGGTGTGTTATTAAATAGGGAAGACGGGAGGAGTACCCGATGATCGGGCAGACCTTAAAACACTACAAGATCGAGGAGTTGCTCGGGATGGGCGGCATGGGTGTCGTCTACCGGGCGCGCGATACCAAGCTTCAGCGGCCCGTCGCTTTGAAGATCCTCAAGCCCGAGCTCGTCGCCGACCCCGGGCGCAAGAGCCGGTTTATCGTAGAGGCCCAGTCCGCCGCGGCCGTTACCCATCCCGCCATCGCCTCCATCTATGACATCGACGAGGCCGACGGCACGATGTTCATCGCCATGGAATACATCGAGGGCCGGACCGTGGGCCGCCTGATCGCCGAGGGCGAGCTCGACCTCCAGGGGGCCGTCGAGATCGGCCACCAGATCGCCGAAGGCCTGGCCCGGGCGCACGAGGCGAAGATCGTCCACCGGGACATCAAGTCCGACAACATCATGGTCACCCGGGACGGCCATGCCAAGCTGCTCGATTTCGGGCTGGCGAAGCTCCTCGACCCCGGCCTCACAGAAGACGAGATCCCCGCGGAGGTCAGCCGCACCCTGACGAAGGAGCGCGTGCACACGATTGCCGGAACGGTGATGGGCACGACCAATTACATGAGCCCGGAGCAGGCTCGGGGCCGGCAGGTCGATTCGAAGAGCGATATCTTCTCCCTTGGCGTCGTCCTTTACGAGATGGTGACCGGAGAGCTTCCTTTCAGCCGGGAGACGGCGCTGGACACCATGCATGCCATCGTTTTCGAGGAGGCTAAGCCGGTGACCGCTGTGCGCCGGAACCTCCCGGCGCAGATCCACCAGATCATCTCCCGGTGTCTGCGCAAGCGCCCTGAGGACCGGTACCCGGACGCCAGCCGTCTGGCGGACGACCTCAAGCGCCTGGAGCAGAGTCTGGAGACGGGGACGAGCCTTATCCTTCCCGCCGGAGAACGCGTCAAAGTCTGGCTGCAATCCGTCAAGGCCTCGGTTCCTCTCGGGAACAAGGGGCTGATCATCTTGGCGGCGGTCCTTGTCCTGGCCTTCGCCATGCTCTTCACCCGGGTGCAGTGGGGGAGCCTTATAGGGCCGGCTTTCTTGGCGCTGTTCGGGTACCGGTTTATCCGGAACCGGAAGCGCCGCAAGCTGTCGGACCTGGCCAAAAAACTCTCGAAGTCCCCGGAAGTCAAGGCCGTCATCATCCAGGAAGACCGGGTTACCGTCATCCTCGACAAGGCACCGGCCAAGAGCTACCTTCGCATCAACAGTCAGGTCGAGTCCCTCAATTCAAGCCTGTTCTTCGGCAAACCGGTGACGGTGGAGATCAAGGATGACCTGGCCGACGCGGACATCAAGAGACTGATCCGCCAGCCGGGCGTCACTTATATCCGGGACGACATCTCTATCGGATAGCCGGCGACCGTTCACGCCTCAAAAAGAAAACCCCCTTCTTCCGGCTTCCTGGTGCCGGATGCCTAGGCGGGCGGGATCTCGGGTTGCGCGGCGGGACCCGGAAAAACCGCATACTCGGGACCGAACTGGGCCAGGAACTCCAGGCTGAAAGCCCGCAACGTATACCACATGGGAAGCGTCACGACCGTCCCGATATAGGGGACGACCAGGACCAGCCAGCCGATGCAGCAGGTTACGAGTCCGGCGAAGATGACCAGGACCACAAAGAGCAAATAGAGGACGAAAATGAGCAGGCCATAGAGCACGAAGCGAAGCGGATGATGCCCCAGGAGCCGGAGGAACCGGCGCCAGCCGGCCACCGCAGAGATACGGTCCCTGGCCATGATCGGGACGACAAAATCATTGAGGAATAGGGAGATGTAGCCGATGATGATGAGGAGCACCAGGAAGGTCAGCCCCAGTCCGGCGAGAAACAGAACCGGCATCCGGCGGCCAAGGCCGAGGTCGTAAAGCTGCCTCGCCCCCACGAAGAAAAAGACCATAAAGGCTGCGAATATGGCAACGGCCACAAGCCCAAATACCAGGCGCCAGAGAAAGAGCGAGTCGCCTTCCTTTTGGAACTCGCGCCAGGGCTTGGCCACCTCGGCGCGGTTATGGACCACGCTGTTCAGGAACATGAATTTTCCCCGGGAGCTCAGCCAGAGGAGGACGATCCCGATGGCGATCGCGAGGGCAGCGAGGAACCCGATGGCGATGAACCACCCCGGATGACTCGTTAGCCAGGCCCAGGCCTTGTTCGGCAGGTCGAGGAATTCGCGGAAGGACATATCGCTGCGGCCCCTTCCTCCGGCCGACACATTCCGGCTCTCGGCCAACCCGGCCAGGAAGGCGTTGAACCCGACGACAAACCACTTGTGCAGGTCAAAAGGCTTGAAGAGGGCCAGCTTCATCCGCTCCCAGGCGCGTCCAAAAGGCTC
>DAIPLF010000055.1:0-3728 GCA_036769375.1 Candidatus Aminicenantota bacterium
TGGGTATAGGCCTGGGACATCATGGCCTGTTTCCACTGCTCGAAGAAGTCGGTGTGGCAGGAGGTCCCGCAAAACCGGGGCGTTTGAAAGTCATCGTACTTGCGTGTGCCGAGGGCGGCGTCCCCCGCCTTGACCGCCTGCTGCGAATACAGGCCGAGGAGAAGAATGACCAGGAGACCGAGGCCGATTGTCGGGATAACGATTTTTCTCATGACCACTCCTTTCTCGAGATAATCGGTCCTTAGAGGACCGCCGGGACAATTTTCAATAATAAACCATTTTCCGCCGAGAAGGCAACGGAAAAGAGGAGGCTTAGGACTTGGATTGATTTTTGATATAGAGAAGGTACTCGTCTAGACTAAAGGGGGAGAGTGAGGTGTGTTTGCCATGAGAACTATGGAGGGAAGCGTGAAAACCAGCCGAGTCCTGGCCTTAGTCTGCGGTGTCCTCATTATCGCTTCGGCGGCTCTCTCAGCCGTGCCCCCCTGCGGTCAGCAGGATATCTCCATCTGGAAGGAATTTGTCGCCGCTTTGAAAAGAGGCGATGTCACGCCCGACAGGCTGCGCCCTTATTACGAAGAATTCCGATCCCCCTTGATGGGTTACCTCAAGGAGATCAGAGAGAGAGTCGCTTGGGCGGAAATGGAGGCCGAGCCGGAGGTCCATCGGGTCGGCGCGCAGGTCCATTTCTTGGTCCCGCTCTCTTTTGAGGGCCCCAGGGTCACCTATGTCTTTTCCTTCCTGACCGAAAAGGACAGCTGGTATTTTCAGCACCTTGAGGCCGTAACGATTCGAATGGATAAGATGGGGGCTCTCCCGACTTCGACTTTTCCCGATGTGCCCGAGGAGACCAAAGCGCATATCCGTGAGGAGACTTTCTGGTCGCGGGAAGTGCGGGTTTTCAACACGTTGGCTCAGGCTAAGGGCCGGGAATTCGCCTTCGATTCCTTCAGGGACGGGGATGGTTATTTCCTGGCCGCTCGGGTTTGGGTGCCGTTTGTCGAGCCGTCCCGGGCGTTCATCCTCTACCTCTGCTGGGAACAGGCCAACCTGATCGGGAATGAGGTCACTTTGGAGAAGCTCGATGACCAGGCGGCGGTGGTCAGGATGCGGACCACCTTTTTCCGTCTTTACAAGGTTGCCGCTCACCTCAGCCAGCAGATCTCTTTTGATGATTACCGGAAGATTTTCGAGACGATCTGGCAGGACCGCGCCCGCGCGGCCGGCTGGGAGCTCCGCATCAAGTACATCGACGAGGATTATACGGCTGCTGAGTGCGTCTTGCATTTGTCGAGAAGATAGAGAAGACGCGTTTGCGTTTAGCCCACGCTTTCCCTATGATAAAGGAATAAAGGGAATGCCGGCATGAAATGTCCGAGGTGTCATTCCGCTAATCCCGAAACTTCCCGGTTCTGCGGAAATTGCGCAGCCCCCCTCAGCCCGGAGGGACAAGGCAGCCCCTATTTCACAAAAACTCTGACCACGCCCCTTCCCGCGTTAAGAAAAGGGGCGATCTTCGCGAACAAATACAGGATCAGCGACGAGATCGGCCGGGGCGGAATGGGGGTCGTATTCAAGGCCGAAGACATCAGGCTCAAGCGCCCGGTCGCTTTGAAACTTCTGCCTTTCGAGCTTTCGCAATCTCCTGAAGCCAGAGAGCGGTTTGTCCGCGAGGCCCAGGCAGCCGCCGCCCTGGACCATCCCAACATCTGCACTGTCTATGAGGTCGGGGAGCAGGACGGCCAGGCGTATATCGCCATGGCCTTTATCGAAGGGAGAAGCCTCAAGGCGGAGGTCGCCCAGAGGACACTCAGGGTTGATGAGGTCCTTGACATCGCTCTCCAGGTCGCTGAAGGATTGGCGGAAGCGCATCGCAAAGGAATCATCCATAGGGATATCAAGGCGGCCAATATCATGCTCACACCCAAAGGCCAAGCCAAGATCATGGACTTCGGTTTGGCCCGGCTGGAGAGCGCCGGAGACCTGACGCGGACAGATGTCGTGATGGGGACGGTGGCCTACATGTCGCCCGAGCAGGCGCTCGGCAAGAAGGTCGACCAGCGCACAGATATCTGGTCTTTTGGCTGCCTGCTCTATGAGATGCTGGCCGGTCACGGCCCGTTCCAAGGGGGACACGAACAGGCGATCTTCCAGGCCATTGTCCACGGCGAGGCGCAGCCTATCTCAACGTTGAAGGGTGGCATGCCTGTTGGTCTTGTCAACATCCTGGATAAATGTCTCCAGAAGAATCCACTCGACCGCTATCCAGATGCCGACTTGCTGATCAATGATTTGAAGTCAGTCAACCTCGCTGATATGGCTGCGGCTCCAGCCTCCATTGCCCGGGGAAAACCACCGTCTATCGCCGTCCTCCCCTTCACCGATATGAGCTCGGACAAAGACCAGGAATATTTCGGCGAAGGGATCGCTGAGGAGCTGATCAATGCCCTGGCCCACATTCAGGACTTGCGGGTCGTGGCCCGCACCTCGGCCTTCGCTCTCAAAGGCATGAACCTCGATATCAGGGAGATCGGCCGGAGGCTCGATGTCAAGGCCGTGCTCGAAGGGAGCGTACGCAAGGCCGGCAACCATCTGCGCGTCACGGCCCAACTCATCAACGTCGAGGACGGCTTCCATCTCTGGTCGGAGCGCTACGACAGGGAAATGGCCGATATCTTCGCTATCCAGGACGAGATCACGGCAGCGATCGTGGACAGCTTGAAGGTGACTTTGAAGGTCGGGGAAAAGACCGCCCTCGGGAAGCGGTCCACGGAAGACCCCGAGGCGTACAGCCTTTATCTCAAGGGGCTCTATTTCCACTCCAGGCCGAGTTTCGAATCTTACAGCAAGGCCCTGAATTTTTTCCAGGCGGCCATCGACAAAGACCCGAATTTCGCCCAGGCCCACGCGGGCATGGCCTTCATATTTGGGGGTTTGGGTATCTTGAATTTAGCCCCGCCGTCTGAGATGTGGCCGAAAGCCAAAGCTGCGCTCCAGAAAGCCCTATCTCTGGATGAAGATCTGGCCGAGGCCCACGCCGTCGCCGCCATGCTGGCGTTCTGGTTTGAGTGGGATTGGGAGGCCGCCGGCCGGAGCTTCGAAAAGGTCATCTCACTTAATCCGGGGGACGCTACGTCCCATGGCGCCCGCGGCTGGTTCTGTTTAAACAGAAGACGGTTTGACGAGGCGATCCGGGAAATCAAAAAAGCTCTGGAGCTCGACCCTCTCATGCCTCTTTATTATGCCTGGTCGGTCGGTTTGCATTGGTCCGTGGGGAAGTCCGACGAGGCCCTCCAGGAATTTGCTAAAGCCCTGGAGATCGATCCGAATAACGGCCTGGCCTATTTTCATGCCGGGGTAGCCTATTATCGAAAAGGGCTTTTGAGCGAAGCCTTGGAGACCTTTGAGAAAGGGAAAAAACTCGCCGTCTTCCCCGGGTGGGTGGAGTTTGGCACGGGGCTCATACATCTTAAACTGGGAGATCAAGAAAAAGCGAAGCGGATTTTCGAGGAGATGATCGAAATCAAGAATACGGTTAAAAATCTTTCGTCCGTATGCATCGCCTGGCTGGCCGGGGCCCTGGGGAAATTGGACCTGGCCTTCGAATTCCTGGACAAGGCCTACGAAGAGCGCGACAGCCTGATGATTTTCGTCCACATTTACGCTGACATCTTTTCCCCCACGATATCTGCCGACCCGAGGTTCAAGGACGTCCTTAAAAAAATGAA
>DAIPLF010000055.1:3828-6459 GCA_036769375.1 Candidatus Aminicenantota bacterium
AGGCCGCTCAGGATCTCTTGGAGTGTTGCCTCTGACCGCGACCTGTGATCGAACGACCCGATGGAAGAATGCTCACCCATAAGCTTCCGGATGCTGTATCCGGTCCACCAGCCGTCCCGGAAGCCGCGCCGGTCTGCTTCTTTGGTCGCCCAGTCCATCCGGCCGATAAGAGTCCCTTGGGCTTGGGGAGGGCGGACGACCTCCTGGGAGATCCCATAGGCCGCCCCGGCCAGGATGAACGCAGTGATCAGTGTCGAGGCGCCCTTTATAATCATAGATCACTCCGGCAGGTCCTTCTTTTCTTCAGTATCCTTGGTCTTGATGATCCCCATGAGCGCTTCCCTTGCCTTGGGAGTCCCGATCTGCCCCAGCGCCATCACGGCGGCCGTAGCCGTGCGACTGTCCTTATCTCTGGCTGCTTCGAGGAGGACCGGCACAGCCTCATCGCTCTTGGTCTGGCCGAGCGCCATGATGACCATCCGCTTCATGTCCGGGTTTGTCTCGCTCTTCAATACCTGGACGAGCACGCTGACCGGAGCTCGGCCTTGCTCATCCGCCAGAGCGATCAGGACGGCCTGCTTGACCCTCTGGGATTTCGTCTTTTTCAGCAGCTCGAGGAGCTTTTCCGTGGGCACGGCGCCCGAGTTCTCGCGCAACCCGAAGACCGCCATCTCAGCGAGCCTCTCGTCAGGGTTGTTGATGGCCGCATCCAGCAGGATCGCCTCGACGCCCTCACCTCCATGCTGGCCGATTGCCAGAAGGGCGTTCTGCTGGAGCTCGGGGTCCTTGCTCGCCGCCAGAACTTCTTTAAGGAGAGCCAGCGATTCCGGCCCTTCGATCTGGCCGGCCATGAACACGGCCATGCGGGCGAGTTCTTTGTCCTGCCCGCTCATGATGACCTCGCGGAGGAAGGGCAGGGTTTCCGGCTCCGGCCTTCCCCCGATGCTGATCAGGGCGGCCTTGCGGATCTCCGGGTTCTTGGATTCCTTGAGGATGCGCAGGAGCGCCGCCCGGGCCTCAGCGCTCTCTTTGTTCTGAAGACCGAGCACAGCCATTCTTGCCACCTCGGCGTCCGGCTCGTTGAGCGCTATGTCGATGAGCAGAGGTATCACGGTCGGATCTTCGGTTTCCATAAGCGAGATGAGGGCGGCCTTCCGCAGTTCCTGATCCTGGCTCGATTTAGCGACCTCCTTAAGCAGGCCGAGAGCTTCGGGATTGTCGCTGTGGGCCATGGACATGAGGGCCATCCGCCGGGCCTGGGGGTCGGGGTCGCTGAGGGCGATGGACTTGAGCTTGACGTAGGCTTCCGAGGACTTGAAGTCCTGGAGCATGAAGATGATCTGGTTCTTGAGCTGGGCGAGCTTGGCCGTGTCGTAAAGGCTGATCAGGGTCGACAGCGATTCCAGGTCGCCGAGGTCCTTGAGGGCATAGAGGGCGGCCAGTTGGACTTCTGTTTCCTGGTCTCCCTCCGCGGCGGGGAGCTTTTCGCGGTGAGGTCGTTCGTGACTCCTGGCCAAGGCTTGGATCTTGGCTTCATACTCAGGCTTGCCGGCTCTGGCCAGGACTCTACCCACGCGGACCATATTGGACTGGGCATCGTCCGCCCACTCGCTTTCCGGAAAGACTTTGGCGAATTCCTCGTAACAGGCGAAGACCTCTTCTGGCGACTGTCCGAGGTTCTCCTTGGAATAGCACTGCCAGAAACGGGCATCGTCCATCCAGGTGCTCTGCGGGTAGTCCTTGACCAATTTTTCCATGGCCTTCAGCGCGTCGGCCCATTTTTCTTGGAGCACGAGGTTGTAGGCCTGCTTATAGGCGACGGCGTCTTTTTCCTGGGAATCGGTGGCGCGGACATCCAGGGGGAAAAAAGTCAGGGCTAGGATAACAACCAGCCCCATAACTGCCAGGCGACTCTTTTTTTTCATTGTTGTTCTCCTCTTTATATCTTTGTCTTCTGGGCCGGCGGCTTCTCGACGGCCGCTCCCCGGCCGGCCGCTGAGGGGTCGCCCCCCATTTCGCTCAGGTTGATTTTGAGAAGCAGTCCCCGGCTTTCCACGCCCTGCTTGACGATATCCACCGCCTCGAAGTCGTTTTTCGCTTCCAGGTTGGCGATCTGGAGGAGGATGGTCTCGAGGTCGGCGACCAGCTCGCGGAGGCGCCGCTGGCCGGGGTCTTTCAAGTCGGACTTGAGAGCGCCGGCCTGATTGACGAGTTGCTGAGAGATCTGCTTCTGGAGGGGCAGGTCCAAAGCGTAGGGATCATCCGACGTGGGGTCATAGTTGACGAGCGCCAGGAGGACGAGTTTCGACCGGTCGACATAGTTCCGGGCGCGGAGAACGGGATCTCCTTCTCCGGGCTGGACCGGTGGGGCCTCGACGGCCGGCCGGGAAGCCTCAACGGGAAGTTGACGCGGGGCAAAGATCATCCGTCCGATAAGTATACCCGCGGCGATCAAAGCGAGAGCCGCTGCCGCCTGCAGAGCCCAACGGGGCCGGAGACTCCAGGACCGGCCCAGGATCTTTGCCCACGACCGGGGCTTTTCCTCGACGACGGCTTCCTCTTCTTTCATTCGCCGGGAGAGCCGGTCCCAGTAGCCGTTCCAGAAACCCTGGTCGCGCTCGGGGCGGACCC
>DAIPLF010000055.1:6559-8870 GCA_036769375.1 Candidatus Aminicenantota bacterium
TCGTTATAGTGGCGCAGAAGGAAGACCGTCCTTTCCTGGGAAGAGACATTGGCGAGCGCCTTCTCGACCCGGGCCCGGAGGAGCCGGATCTCGGCTGTCAGGGCCGGGTCCGCGGTGGACCGGGTCTCGCTGAAGCCTCCTCTCCCCGAGTCGAGGACTACATCCTCAGCCGCCTCCGGGATCAGGGATTTGTGGCGCAGATGGTCGATCGAAGCGTTATAGGCGATGCGGTAGAGCCAGGAGCTGAGCTTGGCACCCCGTTTGAACGTCTTAAAACCGCGGAACGCTTTCAAGAAAACCTCCTGGGAGATGTCCTCGGCGTCGGCCGCATTTCCCACCATGTCAAAAGCAAGGTAATACATCTTTTTTTTGTAGGTCTCGACCAGCTCCCGGAACGCGGCCGTGTCGCCCCGGCTGAGCCTCTCGACGAGCTCTTTCTCTTCGGTCACCCAAAAACTCCGGTTTCACACCCTTAAGACGGACGAGACCGCCTCCGGGTTGGCAAGGCTATTTATACGGGATATCCCGAGGCTTGTCACTCCGGCCCTGTCGCCTCAGCTTGAAGGGGATGCTCAAGCGGCCATTATTTTGCTTCATTTCCGTTTCGGATTTCGCCATAATACCGTTTCCTGCTCATGGAGGTGATCATGAACAAATCGCGGCTTTTTTCTCAATGGCTGTGGCTTCCTCTGGCCGTGGCGGTCCTGGCCATGGCCCTGATCGCGGGCGATGAAACGACGGACAAAGTCGACAGGATCTTCGCCCAATGGGATACGACAACAACTCCCGGCTGCGCCCTGGCCGTGGTCAGGGACGGCCGGATCGTCTACAAGCGAGGCTACGGGATGGCCAAGCTCGAGGACAACATCATCATGACCCCCGATAAGATCTTCGATATCGGGTCCGTATCGAAGCAGTTCACGGCCACCTGCGTCGCCATTCTGGCCCGGGACGGCAAGATTTCGCTCGATGACGACATCCGGAAATATTTTCCGGAGCTGCCGCAGTACGGACGCCCGATAACCGTCCGGCATCTCATCCATCACACCAGCGGGCTCCGGGACTATAATGGGCTGCTCGTTCTGGCAGGCTTCCGGTCGGAATCCGATTGCCCCAACGTCGATGAAGCCTTGCAGCTGGTCTTCCGGCAGAAAAGGCTGAACACCCCGACCGGCGATGAATATTCATACACGAATACGGGGTACTTTCTGCTGGGCCAGATCGTGGAGAAGGTGAGCGGCAAAACGCTCAACCAGTTCGCCCAAGAACACATCTTCCAGCCGCTCGGGATGACGCACACCTTGTACCAGGATGACCACCGTCAGGTCATCAAGAACAGGGCCACCGGATACGAGCAGACCGAGAAGGGCTACAAGCTTAACATGAGCAATTGGGATGAGACGGGAGACGGAAACGTCTACACTTCTGTCGAAGACCTCTACCTTTGGGATCAGGCGTTTTATAACGACAAACTCGGCCAGGGCCTGATGGAGACGCTGCATACGGTCGGCGTCCTCAACGACGGAAAGAAATTGGATTATGCTTTTGGCCTTGTCGTCACCGAGCACAAAGGCTTGAAGAACGTCGGGCACGGGGGATCGTGGGCCGGTTTTCGGGCGGGGATCTCCCGTTTCCCCGAACAGAAGTTCTCGGTCATCTGTTTGGCCAACCTGGACAGCATCAACCCGACCGACCTCTGTTTGAAAGTGGCCGACATTTATTTAGCGGACCTCATCAAGGAACCGGCCAAAGCCGAGACGGAGAAGACCAAGCCTTTCCCGATGTCCCAGAAGGAGCTCGAGGCCAAGGCGGGAAACTATCGCGATGAGCGCTTCGGCCAATGGATAGCCGTCACTATCGAAAAAGACAAGCTCAAGGCGGCTCTCTTCGGCCGGGAGTTCATCCTGACACCGACGGGCCCGACGACGTTTACGGCCCTGGAGGCGCCTTTCCCTGCGACCCTCGATTTCCCGCCGGCTGAGGCGGGCCGGCCGGCCACGGCCGTTTTCAAGGGAAGAGGCGATGCCACGAAGTACATCAAGGCCGCCCCTCTCAAGCCGTTGACCGAGGCCCAGCTTGCAGGATACGCCGGAACATACGCAAGCGAGGAGCTTCTTGGCGCGGCTTATCGTTTTATCGTTGAGAAGGGAGCGCTGGTCGTCAGTTTCCGCAGTATCGACCCGACTCCTCTTAAGGCCATGGCTCCGGACCAGTTTACGGGGGGATTCTTCAATCTGGATTTTGTCAGAGATAAAGGGAGCAAGATCAGCGGCTTTAAGCTCAGCCTGGGCCGGGTCGCCGGCATCGTTTT
>DAIPLF010000056.1:0-8863 GCA_036769375.1 Candidatus Aminicenantota bacterium
GAACAAAGAGGCCCTGATCCAAATCGCCTCTCTGGAGACGGCCCTGCCCGGGGAACCGAGACTCGGGTCCGTCGAGCTGCCCCGGACGACCGGTCAGCTGCGCCAGGCTGCGACGGCCTGCCGCGACCGTTCTTGGTGCCGGGCGACAATCGATACAAAGAACAACATCCGCTCCAAACACGGACCACTCGGCGGTCCGGTCATCATCTTCGGCCCGAGCAATTTTCCCTTTGCTTTCAATCCGGTTGCGGGTGGAGATTTTGCCGCTGCGGTAGCTTCTGGAAATCCAGTGATCGCCAAAGCTCACCCGGGTCATCCCGGCACGACCAGGATCTTCGCGGAGATCGCCTTGGATGCCCTCAAAGAAAACCACCTGCCTCCAGGGGTCGTCCAGCTCCTTTATCACTTCGAGCCGGACGACGGCCTCAAGCTGGCAGCCCACCCCCTGGTCGGAGCGACGGCTTTCACGGGAAGCCGTTCCGCCGGGTTGAGGCTCAAAAAAGCCGCTGATGAAGCGGGTAAACCCGTCTATCTTGAGATGTCGAGCTTGAACCCGGTCATCCTCCTCCCGGGTTCCCTTGAAGAGCGCCCGGAGCAGATCGCTAAAGAGCTTTTCACCTCCTGCACCTTGGGATCGGGACAATTCTGCACCAAGCCCGGTCTGGTTATCTTGAGAGAGGACCCGCAAGGCGAGGCCTTTTTCCGCAGCACCCTCGGCCTGTTCAGGCAGGCTCCGGCGGGGCATCTGCTCAGCCAAAGCACCCTCGACAGACTGCGCGAGAGCATTGCCAGGATGGCCCTCCGCGGTGCGGCAATCGTCACCGGAAATAGACAGCCGGATGGACCCGGATACCACTTCGAAAACACGCTTCTCCGCGTTTCCGGGCAAGCTTTTTTGGACCACGCCGATGACCTGCAGATCGAGGCGTTTGGAGGCGTTTCTCTCCTTGTCTTTGCCAAGAACAACGAGCAAATGCTCAAGATCGTCGCTTCCCTTGAGGGGAATCTCACCGGCACCATCTACAGCGAGAGTCAGGATAGAGATGACGACCTTTATGGCCAGATCGAACCCCTACTCCGCTTAAAGGTGGGACGCTTGATCAACGATAAAATGCCGACGGGTGTCGCGGTCTCCCCGGCCATGAACCACGGGGGACCTTATCCGGCGACAGGCCATCCGGGCTTCACCTCCGTCGGCATCCCCGCTTCCCTCCTCCGTTTTACGGCGCTCCACTGCTACGATAATGTCCGCCCGTACCGCCTCCCCGAAGAGCTGCAAGACAAAAATCCCACCGGCAGAATGGTCCGCCTCATCGATGGAGAATGGACGCAGCGGGATGTCTAGGGTCCTGAGAGAGAGATCTTATTCGCTTCCACGAACCTGTCGTTTTCCCTGAGTCCTCGCTCTCTTGCTCTTCATTTTGATCAAGAGTTCTAAAGCCAGGTTGGCCTGCATGTTGGCCACGATGCCCACCCGGGGAGCCATCGGGGATATCCGTTCCTGGATTTCCGTTTCTTCGTCACCGCAAATATAGAGATTCCCCACTCTTCTGGTGTGGAGTCTCCTGTTCCTTCCCAGGCCGGCAAGTCCGGAGGCAACGATGATCGGCTTTTGAGGAAAAAGCGAAAGCCAGCTATCGACGAGCATCTGTTTCATTTCTGCCTTATCAAAGGCTTCGATCAGGATATCGGCAGCCCCGAAAATCGACGCGACATTTCCTGGTTCGATCCTGACAAGATGAGTCTGATATTGAGAATACGCCTGGATCCTTTTCAGGTTTTCGAGAAGGGCCTCGACTTTAGGTTTTCCCACCTGGTCAAGGAAATAGTATTGCCGGTTGAGGTCAGACGGTTCGACTCGGTCGTGATCGGCGATGATCAGCGTTCCGAGGCCGGCCCTGGCGAGTGAGACCGCGGCGTTGGAACCCAGCCCCCCCGCGCCCGCGATGCCGACTGTGCTTCCTCTGAGTATCGAGAGAACCCGAGGTTCATGCTTGGAAAAAAGACTTTTTTCAAATTCTCTCCCCCCCAGCTCGACCTCGGGTCCTTTCTCCAAGAAATCGGCGATCTCGTGGATCTCACTAAAATGAAAAACCGGCCGCGAAACATCGATGTCAAAGTCAGAAATGACGGCGGCCAGCTCTCCGAGCGGCGTGGTCACTCTCTCCGCCAGCCCTTTCCGCAGGAGTTCCAGCTTGGGGAGATGCGGGATCGTGTGGCGGCCCTCCACCAGAACGATATCCAGGCTCATAAAATGGGAAGTCGCGAACTGGATATCATCGGTTTTAGCGGATGTCCTCAGGAGAATGGCGTTCTCCTCTGGAGAAACGAGCCCGACGCCGTCCACACCGGCTTCTTTGAATCGCCAGCTGTCCTTGCCTTGATGGTCAAGGTCGAACCCTTGGGAACAATGTTTTATGACGGCCACGGAAAGCTTGCGCCTCTTCAGCTCTGCGACAAGTCGCTCGATCAGCGAAGTCTTTCCGATCCCGCTGGGACCAATGATAGCTGCGATTCTCATGGCAGAAAAAACCTATAACACAGGGAAATCCTCATGTCAAAATCAGACAAGGCAACAAGGACAAGGGGCCGGAAGGAAGGCTTACAGCCCAAGTTCCTGGTCTATCCCCTGCATCGCCGTGAGGCAGATGGAGATGAACTCATCCAAGTCCAGGCCGAGGTTGCGGGATTCTTCGATCTCCTCTCTCCTGGCCCCGCGGGCGAATCTCTTCTCCTTGTAGCGCCTCTTGACGAAATCGAGGTCGATCACCTTGATCTTCTTCGTGGGGTGCATGAGGGTCGCGGCGATGATCAGCCCGGTCAGAGGGTCGATGGAATAGATCGCCCAATCCATGGCGCTCTCGCAGGGCACCTTGGCGGCATGAGCCTTGACGGCATGAACGACCTGGGGCAGGACGCCCGCGGCCTCGAGAATCTTGACCGTCTCGGTGGTGTGAAGCTCCGGGCTCTTTTCGGTCAGCTCGTAATCCAGATCATGGAGGATCCCGGCCAACCCCCACGGCTCCGGGTCCTGTCCCAGCCTGGCCGCCACGGCTCTCATGCAGGCCTCGACCGAGAGGCAATGTTTGACCAGGTTTCTGTTCTGAAGGTGCTTTTCGAGCAGTTCAAGCGCCTCTTCTCGTTTCATCCTTCGGCTCCTTTCCGGAGGCTTCGGCTCCGGTCCCTATTTCTCTTTTTCTTTCTTGGAGATTTCGAATCGGATCTCTGCTTCTTTAGCCTGTTTCTCGTCGCTGACCCTTACCCCGACGGCAACACTCCCCTCATTGTCGGCGTACCAAACCCAGGAATTCTTTTCCCCCGCCTCCTGGACGACGGACCTCTCCTCTCCCCGGCGAAGGAAGAACTCGTACTTGGGCCGGAAAAAGCCCGCTGCCTCAGCTGTGAAGGTGACCTCTGTCCCGGCCGGTTGCGGAGAGGCGGGCGAGGCAAGGATCTCGACCTTCACTTTTTTCCGAAGAAAAGTGATGGTTTCCCGGTCTGCCGTTGGATCGAGGACTGCGAGCGCCAGGTTCGGCTCCGCCCAGACCGGATTCGACCTGATTTCCGTTTTAGCCTCGTAACTGCCGACCGCCTTTCCCGACGTCCTTTCGAGCGAAAAAAGGAGGGGCGATCGCGACGTCGCCAGAATTCCCTGGCCTTCAAGCCCAAGCTCAAAGGCGCTCCGCGACGGAGCGATCCACCACCACAGGATGTTCCCGCCCTTCTTATCCAAGGCGTAGAGAACGCTGTTGGAGGCTTGAAAATAGACCCTCTTCTCGTCCGCCCTGGGGGAAACCAGAAGCCTTCCGCCCCCCTTGATCATCCATTTTCTCTTCATGGTCTCCAGGTCATAGCAGTGAAAACCAAAATCGTCCGTGCCGATATACAGTCTGCCTCCGTCGACGAGCGGGGCGGCCGAGATGGCGCTCCCGAGATCAATGGCCTTCCTCTCGGCTCCCTTGGGGTTGAGCAGGTAGACCCGTCCATCACCGCTACCCAAGATGACCGAGTCCCCGAAGAAAACGGCCGGGGCGGCAACGGCTCCCTTCGTCCGGAAGCGCCAGAGCGGCTCCCCGGTGGCCTGGCTCAGTGCGAGAAAGTCATCCCCTCCGGTCCCCAGGTAAACCCTCTCTCCGTCCCGGGAGATCGGGCTGGAGATCTTGTCGGGCAGGCTCGTTTTCCAGACTATATTCCCCTTCAGGTCATAGCAGAAAACCGTATTTTCCTGGTCCCAGACAAAGAGGCGGTCTGGAGAGAGCAAGGGCGGACAGCCAAACGGCGACGGGTTGGTCTGATGCCAAATGAGCTGTTGCGCCGCGACGTCCAGGCAGTACAAATGGCCCGTATCGGTGGAGAAATAGAAACGGCCGTCCTCTCCTTTGACCAGGGCGGAATTGATCCTCCCTTCAAAAGCGACCTGGCCGGCTTCTTCCAGGGGAAAGACTATTCCGGCGGGGTAGGATTCGATCTTCGGTCGCAGACAGGCGCTGGAAATGGAAAGAAGGAGCGTCAGGAAAAAAACCGAGGCTTTTCTCACTCCTTTCCTCGTCGGGGTCCCCATCATATCATTTTGACCCCCCTCCCTCAATCTTTACTTGGGAGGATTAAGCTGGTATGATTTTCAAAGATACGCGGATGGTGAACTATATCGTTCTCTACAAGATCCGAAAAAGGGTAAAAAAGATCATCAAAAATAAGATCTCAGACGGCGAGCTGGCGACGACGAAGACGTCCTGTCTGGGCTGCCTGGCCGACGATATCAGCTGGGAGATCTATTACTTGATGAAGGAAAAGGAACAAGAAGATCAGGGCTCTTGACCTTCGGTCTTCTTCTCGGGAGATGCTCCCGCCTGAATCCTCTCTTTGACCTTGAGCCACCAGTCGATCCTTTTCTTGATCTCCTTCTCCAGACCCATGTCTCCCGGCGTGTAGTACCGCCTTCCCTTCAACTTCTCTGGGAACGTCTCCATGTCGGTGGTGGCGAGCGCGAAATCGTGGGCATAGGCATAATCTTTGCCGTAGCCGAATTCCTTCATCAGGCGGGTGACGGGGTTGCGTATTTGGAAGGGGACAGGCTCATAGGGACTGGCTTCGACGTCTTTCATGGCTTTGCCGAAGGCGGCATAGGCCCGATTGCTCTTGGGGGCGGAGGCCAGGTAGATGACGGCCTCAGCGAGGGCCAGCTCTCCTTCCGGTGAGCCGAGGAAATCATAGGCCTCTTTGGCGCGGAGGGCGATCGAAAGCGCCTGCGGATCGGCCAGGCCGATGTCCTCGGAGGCGAACCTGACGAGACGGCGGGCGATATAGAGAGGATCCTCTCCCGAAAAAACCATCCGGGCCAGCCAGTAGAGGGATGCGTCCACATCGCTGTTCCGGAGGCTCTTATGCAAAGCCGAGATCAGGTTGAAGTGCTCCTCGCCGCTCTTGTCGTAAAGTAAGACCCTCTTTTGGAGGGCTTCCTGGACTTCGTTCTGCCCGATCTTCGGGCCGGAGGATAGATTCGCGGCAATCTCAAGGGAGTTGAGGGCCCTCCGGGCATCGCCGTTGGCATAATCGATGATCAGCTGGCGCGCCGGGTCATCAAGAGCCGTCTTCGGCCTTCCCAGCCCGTGCTCCTCATCAGCCAGCGCCTCATCCAGGATCCGGGAGAGAGCCTCCGCCGAGAGCGGCTCGAGCAGCAGGACTTTGGTGCGGGAGAGGAGGGGAGCGATGACCTCAAAGGAAGGATTTTCCGTTGTCGACCCGAAGAGGATGATGTCTCCCCTCTCGACATAGGGCAGAAAAGCCCCCTGCTGGGCCTTGTTGAAGCGGTGGATCTCGTCGATGAAGATGATCGTCGGCTTGCCGTACATCTTCCGGTGACTTTCTGCCTTGGCCATGACATCTTTGACTTCCTTTATGCTGGAGAGCACGGCGCTGAAAAAAAGGCAAGGCAAATCGAAGTGTTTGGCCAGCATCATCCCCAACGTGGTTTTGCCCGACCCCGGCGGCCCCCAGAATATCAAGGAAACCAAGCGGCCGGATTCGATCAACTGAGAAAGGATCTTCCCTTTTCCGAGGAGATGCTCCTGGCCGTGGAAGCGGTCAAACGAGGTCGGCCTCATCCTCTCGGCCAGGGGTGTCTGACTATCGTTCCGTTCCTTGGGCATTCCAGCTATCGATTATACCATGAAACCGGGCGCCTCCCGGAGCCGCGGCCCCGGACGCTTTCTTCTTGACCGGTCTGGCGAGTCATGCTATTGTTGGGAAATAAACGCCATGAAGAGCGAAAAGGATCCGGGCAAGCTCTTTTACCGGCTGGAAGAGGTCAGTCGGATCTCCGAGATTGAGCCCAAGGTCATCGAGAAATGGGAAAAGGAATTCCCGTTTCTCCACGCCGGGCAGACGGGCGCCGGCCAAAAGATTTTCCGCCAAAGAGACCTCGACATCATCCTTCGGCTCAAGGAGCTCCTGGTCAAAGAGGGTCTCACCCTCGCCGGGGCCAAGCGCAAAATCCAGGCTGAATTTGAGGGACGGTCGGCGGAACATCTCCACCCGGACCAGCTCAAAAAAGCCCTGGTCGAAGTGCGCGCGGAACTCCAGGACCTCGCGGCCTGGCTTGAAAAAAAGCCCTGAAAGCTGTAAAAACACCTGCCGTTTGAGCTATAATGTCAGCCTCTCGATTCGGGACGTGGCGCAGCCTGGTAGCGCACATGCTTGGGGTGCATGGGGTCGGCGGTTCGAATCCGCCCGTCCCGATTTTCTTTCCCCCGACCGGAACGGATCAGCGGGCATTGGGTTGAGCACTGCGGCCTCAGGCCGTCATCACGGATGAAAGGAGAATGCGGCGATGAGTTCGGTTCGAAAACAGAAGACAGCCGGAGAAACCAAAAGCAAGGCCGAGGACCTGATGACTCTGGTCGATTATCAGTCCGGCTCGATCGTCAGCCGGGAGATCATCAGTCAGAAAAAGGGCACGGTCACGCTCTTCGCCTTTGCCGAAGGCCAGGGGCTCAGTGAGCACACCGCACCATTCGACGCCCTTGTCTATGTGATCGACGGGGAGGCGGAGATCACGATCTCCGGCCGCGTCCACCGACTGACGGGAGGCCAGATGATCATCATGCCGGCCAATGAGCCTCATGCCTTGAAAGCGCTCAAGAGATTCAAAATGATGCTGGTCATGATCCGCTCCTGAGACGCCAGGCGCCGATGAAACCTCTGGTTCTCCTGACCAACGACGACGGCTACTACGCGGAAGGGATCCTGGCCCTGGCCCGGCACCTCAAGGGGGAGGCCGAAACCGTAATAGTCGCCCCGGACAGGGAAAAGAGCGCCACTTCCCTGTCCCTCACTCTGCGCCGTCCTCTCCGCGTGGAAAAGATCAAAAAAGGAGTCTTTGCCGTAGACGGCACCCCGGCAGACTGCGTTTATCTAGCCCTTAAAATGATCCTCCCGAAGAATCCCGAGCTGATCGTTTCGGGCATCAACCGCGGTCCTAACCTGGGCCAACAAGATATTTCCTACTCCGGCACGGTGGCCGCCGCTATACAGGGGACCTTTCTGGGAATCCCCTCGATCGCTGTCTCCGTCATGCCAGATGTCCGCGGCAGGCATGACTTCAACCTCTCGGCAGGCGTGGTCTTGAAGCTGGCGCTGAGGATCCTCAAGAAGAGATTGCCTCCCGGGCTGACCCTCAACATCAACATTCCCCCCTCTCCGATCAAGGGAGCTAGGATGACCAAACTCGGGGAAAAGCGCTACGATCCAGAAATCGTCGAAAAAAGAGACCCCCGGAACAATACTTATTACTGGATCGGGTCCGGAAAACCCACTCCCATAGGAGACCGGGCCAGCGACGTTTGGTCCGTCGAACACGGTTACCTCTCGGTTACGCCCCTGCACACCGACCTTACGGACTACGCCGCCTTGGCCCATCCCTCCTGGAAAAGGATCGTTCAGGGGTTGGCCTGAAGCCGGGACGCCCGGCGGTGGCGGACGAACTCGATGACGGCGGGGATCATCGAGACGATGATGATTCCGATGATGACCAGGCCGAAATTCCTTTTGATGAAGGGGATATTCCCGAAGAAATAGCCGCCGAAAACGAACAGGGCGACCCAACCGATCCCCCCAACGACGTTATAGCTGATGAACTTCCAGTAGCTCATCCGTCCGATACCGGCCACGAAGGGAGCGAATGTCCGGATGATCGGCACGAAGCGGGCGATGATGATGGTCTCAGCTCCATACTTCTCATAGAAGCGGTGGGTCCGCTCCAAGTGTTCTTTCTTGAAGAAACGGGACTTTTCCTGCTGGAAGACCTTCGGACCGACGAGGTGGCCGATCCAATAATTGACCGTATCTCCGAGCACGGCCGCAGCGCTGAGGCAGACAAAAACCCAGAGGACGTTGAGCGCTTTGGCCGCGGCGAACGTGCCGGCGGCGAAGAGAAGCGAATCGCCGGGAAGGAATGGGGTTACCACCAATCCCGTCTCCAGGAAGATGATCACAAAGAGGATCAGGTAGGTCCAGACTCCGTACGACTGGATGAGGGAGCTCAAGTGCTTGTCGAGATGAAGCACGAAGTCCAGAAAGCGGTAGATCAGGTCCATCTCCACTCCTCAGAGAATGCCCCGCTCGGCTGTTCTGCCCGGAGCGGGAAAGGCCTTAATTAATACACCTGCCGCCGGCTGTCAAGTGTGCCTGATTCTGCTAGAATGGACCCTGGTCGTAATAAAGAAATGATCGCAGGGATAAAAATCGACAGGATCGACTCCGCATTGACCCGGCTCCGGGTCCACGAGTCGGATTGCCGGCTGTGTCCGCGGGAGTGCGGGATCGATCGAAGCGCCGGGAAAAAGGGGTTTTGCGGGAGCGGGCC
>DAIPLF010000057.1:0-8861 GCA_036769375.1 Candidatus Aminicenantota bacterium
ACGGAAGTGGTCATCAATCCCTCTGCTATGGACCGGAAAGCCCCTCTTTTCTCTCTGGAGGAGGAGTTCACCATCGATCTTGAAGAGGAAAAGACCGCCTCGCTGGGCCTGACCGATATCTGGGGATTGGATGTGGATTCCGAAGGGAGCATTTATCTTTTTAAACCTCCGTGGGCCAAGGGTGACAGGATCCTGAAGTTCGACCATGACGGCGAATTTCTCCTTTCTTTCGCGCCTCCCGGCCAGGGACCGGGGGAGATCCAGCAGCCTTCCTATCAAAAAATGAACAGCTGTGATCTGCTCCCTATCCCTGACCTGGGACAGTCGAAAATCGTGATATTCGACACCAGCGGAAAAGCCATAGAAGAAATCCGGGTTGAAGAACTCCCGGGTTCACTGGGGCGTTCTGTTTTTAGATTAGAAAATGGGAATTATTTGATAAGACGTTCTTTGTCGGATCCCTCCAACGGAACCCTCTATGTCGCCTTAATCCTTTACACCAGCGCCTTTAAGGAGATCAAGGAGCTGGATCGATTTGAGATTGTCCAGCCAATAGAGGCGGACAAGGTCAGGCTTCCGATGCATGTCTCGGTTTATTGTGCATCCTATGACAGGATCTATGTCGGGAACGAAGACAACGGTTACGAGATCCAGGTCTATGATCTAAACGGCGGCCTTGTGAGGAGGATAAGAAAGAAACATGAATCGATCAAGGTTGATGACGCCTATAAAAAAGAGATCGGAGATAAGCTAAAAGACAGTCCGGACGAGCTGAAGAACAAAACGGTTTTTCCCGATCATTATCCTCCTTTCAGCTATCTCTTCGCGGATGATAAGAACAACCTCTATGTCAAAACATTTAAAAAAGGGGCCGGCCCAAACGAACGCGTCTTCGATATCTTCAACTCAGATGGGATATTTCAGGGGACGGTCAGCCTGGAAGCCCATGTCGACGACCCCTTTTTCACGCTCGGGGCGCCTTTTGACTCGTGGGTCATGGCCAAAAAGAAAAATCGACTGTATTGCCTGAAACTGAAAGGCAGCGGATACAAGGAATTTGTCGTCTATCGCCTGTACTGACAAGGAGGCCCGACCGATGAAGATCCTGGGCAAGGAGTGCGAGGTCTACCCCGACGTCCCCGAACCCCTTCCCCTAAAGAAATTCATGGTCTATATCGGCCCGGCCATGATGTCGATCGCCCTCGGCCTGGGCACGAGCGAGCTCATCCTCTATCCGCGGCTGACGGCCGAATTCGGCACCGGCTGGGTCGGAATGATGGTCCTGTCGCTCATTTTCCAGACCGTCTGGGCCCAGCAGATGGCCCGCTGGACCGTCCTGACAGGGGAGCACGGGGTCAAGTTCAACGCCCGGATCATTTCGCAGGTGGGCGCGCTCGTCTCCATCACCTTCTTCATGTTCATCGCCTTCGCCATCCCTGCCTGGGCCAGCGTTGCGGCCACGGCCCTGCTCGAGCTCATCAAATGGCCGGCCTCGACAGAGATCGGGACCGTCTTCTGGTCCTATGTTTCGTTCCTGCTCGTCTTTGCCGTGATCTTCCTGTCAAAGGTGGCCCGGAGCTGGATCGAACGCATGGCCACGGGGGCAACGGTTCTCGCCTGGGTCCTTCTCATCGTCGCGGCCGTGACGACGATCAAGCTCGGGAGCGTCGCCGACATCGGAAAGCACCTCATTTTCTGGGATATCCCGGACAAGATGAACTGGTGGATCTTGGGCTCGACCTTGTCCTGGGTCGGCGCCGGGCCGACGCTCCTTTGGTACACCTACTGGATGAAGGACGCCGGCTGGGGCATGGCCTGCAACTTCGGCTCGATCCCCGGCGGTTTGGGCAAGTCCATCAAGATCCGCTCTGAAGGCCTCTTCCCTGAGTTTACGCCAAAGAACATCTCCAGGCTGCGGGTCTGGCTCGGCCGGTCGAGCCTTGTCCTGTGGGGGACCTATTTCGTCGGCAGCCTGCTGACGATCCTCGTCATCGTCGGGCTTTCGGATACGATCCTGAGGCCCCTCGGGCTCGTGCCGAGCGGCTTCGAGGTCATCAAGCACCAGGCCCTGTTTTTCAGGGAGCCGCTCGGCGCCTTCGGGGCTGTCCTCTTTCTGGTCATGGCCTGGCTCTTCTTCTTCAACAACCAGATGGCCATCTCCGAGGCCGTGGTCCGGCAGAACGCCGACGCGACCATGGGCTTCCTCCGCGGCGCCGACATCAAGAAGGTCTACTTCGTCTGGTGGGGGATCTACCTTGTGATCTCGTTCGTCCTCATTGCGCTCCAGTATTTCGGCGGCAAAATCAACCCCTTCAGCTTCGTCACCTACTCGGCCATGCTCTCGCTTGTCAGCCTCGTGGTGTCGGTGTTCGCGACGATCGTCGGTCAGGTGGTTCTTTATAAGGGGTTCCCCAGAGAACTCCGGCCGAGCAGGCTGGCGGTCGTCGTCTTGAGCATCGGTTTCGTCTTCTACGTCTACATCATCTTCCGCGCCCTGGTAAGCTTTTTCGGAGGGGCTTCGTAATTGGCCGTCAAATGCCCGGAATGTGATTTTGAAAATACCTCAGACTCTAAGTTCTGCAAGGAATGCGGGACTCAGCTTGTCCGGTCCGAGTCTCCCCATTCCGCTAAGACGCTGACGCTGGAAACGCCCGCCGAGAGATTCGGGCAAGGGACAGTCTTTGCGGGGCGGTTTGAACTCATAGAAGAGCTCGGCGCCGGGGGGATGGGCATCGTCTACCGCGCCTTCGATAAGGAGGTCGGCGAAGAGGTCGCCCTCAAGGCCCTCCGTCCGGAAATCGCCCTGGATGAACGGACCGTTGACCGCTTCCGCAACGAGATCAAGCTCGCCCGCAGGATCACCCACAAGAACGTCTGCCGTATGCACGACCTCCATCAGGATGGGAAGCAGCTGTTCATTACGATGGAGGTTGTGCCAGGGCAGAACCTCAAGGGTGTGATCAAGCAGACCGGTGCCCTATCGACAGGAAAGGCCGTTTCCATCGCCAAGCAGGTCGCCGAGGGTTTGGCCGAGGCTCACGATCTGGGTGTTATCCACCGCGACCTCAAGCCGCAGAACATCATGGTGGACAAGCAGGGGAACGCGAAGATCATGGACTTCGGGGTCGCCCGCTCCCTGCGTGCAGCCGGGATGACGGCAGAGGGGATGATCATCGGAACGCCGGAGTATATGGCGCCGGAGCAGGTGGAGGGCCTCGAGGCCGATCAGCGCACCGACATCTATGCGCTCGGAGCTATCCTGTTTGAGATGGTCACTGGCAGGGTGCCGTTCGAAGGCGACACTCCGCTCTCCGTGGCCTATCAGCATAAGAATGAGATTCCCCTCTCTCCCCGCAAGCTGAACTCACAAATTCCCGAGCCGTTCAATCAACTCATCCTTCGCTGTCTGGAGAAAGAAAAGGAGAGCCGTTATCAGACAGCCGACGGACTCCTGGCCGACTTGATCCGAATCGAAGACGGGCTCCCCATCTCTGAACGCGTCGTCCTTAAAGCCAGATCTCCCATCCGGATCGCCCGGGAAGAACCCTCCGGACTCAGGCGTTTTTTATTCCCCGTCCTCCTTTTTTTAGGCTTCGCGCTTGCCGCAGCGGTGATCTGGCGCTTCGTCGTCCGGAAAACAGCTGTCTATCCCGCTCCGATCGAAAACTCCATTGCGGTCATAACCTTCGAAAACCAGACCGGCGATCCCGCCTACGATTTTTTCCGGAAATCCATCCCCAACCTGCTCATCACCAGCCTCGAAAATTCGGGATTCTTCAGCTTTGTGGCGACCCGGGAACGGATGCAGGACTTGCTCAAACAAACCGGCAAGAAAGACATCGAGTCCATCGATGCGGAATCTGGTTTTGAAGCCTGCCGCCGCGAAGGCATTAAAGCCATTGCCCTGGGAAGTCTCGTCAAGGCCGGCAATATCTTTATGACCGACGTCAAGATCCTGGACGTGGAGACGAAACAGCTTTTGAATAGCGCCAGCTCGAAGGGCGAAGGGCAGGAGAGCATCTTAAGAACTCAAATCGACGAGCTGACCAGAAAAATCGCTGAAGGTACGGGCGTGGCCAAGCCGCAGGTCGGGGCGTCACAGAAGTCCATCGTCGAAGTGACGACCAATTCTACGGAGGCCTACAAGCTCTACATGAAGGGCCTCGAGGAAGCGGACCAACACGCCTACGAAAGCTCGGCCCGCTATCTCGAGAGGGCCGTTGAGTTCGATCCGATGTTCGCCACGGCTTATGCCGCCCTCTGCGAGGCCTACACCCAGCTCAACAACAGTAAGGCCTTCTACGCGACCCTCGAAAAGGCCAAGCTCTATTCGGCCCGGGCGACAGAAAAAGAGCGGCTCTACATCGACGCCCACCATACTTATGCCGTAGTGAAGGACCACGCGAGCTACCTCCGGCAGATGGAGGAACTCATCAAGAAATACCCGCGGGAAAAGCGGTACCTGTCGGAATTGGCCGTCTTCGTCAAGGACAACGACCCGGCGCGGGCCATCGGTCTCTGCGAACGGGCCCTGGAGCTAGATCCGACCTGGACCCGGCCTATCAACGACATGGCCCTCATCTACGGCAACATGCGGGAATTCGAGAAGTCCCTCGAGACATTGAAAAAATTGGCTTCGCTGACCCCGGAAGATCCCAACGTTTATGAGTCGATGGGCCATACGCTTTTCCAGATGGGCAAGATTGACCAGGCCATCGACAGCTTCAAGAAGGCCCTGGCGATCAAGCCGGATTTCGCCTGGTCGCTCTCGTCGGTCGCGTACTCCTATGCCTTCAAGGAGGACTACAGTCCGGCGCTGGGTTGGATGGACGAATTCATCGGCCGGACCAGCCAGGACGGGGTCCGGATGACCGGAACCCTGGGGCGGGCCTTCTATCTCTTCTGGCTGGGGCGTCGGGCCGAAGCCCTGGCTGAGCTCGACAGGTTCGACGAAATGGCCCTTCGGCTGGGAAGCGGCCGGAACAAGATCTGGGGGGACTACCTTCGCGGCTGGATCCACTTTGAGAGGGGCGAGCTCGAGGCGAGCGCCGGGGCGTTCGAGAAGATGTTCGAGTTCTACAAGACGAAGGGATATACACAGAAAGAATACCAGCAGGGCTTGGAGAATTTCATCATGGGCTTGTTGGCCCTCAAGCAAGGCTCGATGGAAGCGGCCAAAACCCGGCTGGCCGACATGGCCTCGCTCAAAGCGGAATACTACCAAGAGCAGATCGCGTATTGCCGGGCAGTCCTCGGCGCGGAGATCTTGATCGGCGAGGGCACGCCTGCGAAGGCCGTCGACCTCATGAAGCAAGCTAAGGCCCATATCGTCAACTACATCAACTACCCTGAATATCAGGTGCGGTTCAACTTCCCCGCCCAGAAGGACGTCCTGGCGAGGGCCTACCTGGGGACCGGAGATAGAGATAAAGCGATAGAGGAGTACGAGAGGCTGGCGACGTTCGACCCGTTGGAGAAGTCGAGCTTCCTGGTCTATCCGCTCTCCAACTACCGGCTGGCCAGGCTCTACGAAGAGAAGGGGCTCAAGGCAAAGGCCCGCGAGCGGTACTCCCGATTCCTCGATCTCTGGAAGGACGCCGACCCCGGACTGCCCGAAGTCGAGGATGCCAGGAAGCGGCTGGCCGAGTTGAAGTAACAATAACTTCCGCGGCCGGCCCGCCTGATTCGAAGCGCCGTCATGTTTTTTTTCCCGCCGGCGATTTCGTCTGACGCTTCAGCTCCTCGAACCAATGGAAGACAATATGCGTTTGGGTCGGTCTCCCGTCGGGATCCGGTTTGATCATCAGGAACTGCTTGCCGTCCGGCGTTACGTCATAATTGCGCGGCCAATCGGGACGGGCTGGTTCCTCGTAATCGCCGCGGAACAGCGTCCGTGGGACGGCCGAGGAGAATTCCGGACGGAAAGTCACCGCGGCTGATTTTACGGCATCGCCGCTCCGGTAAAAGAGTTCGCCGCCCGCTCTGGACCAGACTGGGCCGGTGCCGCCGCCGGCGGAAACCTGGCGTCTCAGACCGGGTCCGGGGAAGGGCCGGACGTAGACTTCGAACCGGCCCGACTCGTTCGATACATACGCCAAGTATCGGCCATCGGGCGAGAATTCCGGGCCGAACTCGTTGAACGGCGTCTTGACGAAGGGGATGGGTTTGCGGTCGCCGTCAAGTGGCAGCATATAGATGTCGGCATTGTTGTCGGTAACGGCCTCGATATAGGCCAGCGTTCGACCGTCCGGAGCGATCGAGCTGGGGAACCGTGCGACCTTTCCTCCGGCGAGGATTGGCTCCCGGCTTCCGTCTCCGTCCGCAGCCATGACGTATATTTCCGGTTCGCCTCCGAGCTCATGCGACCCAAAAAAGAGCCGCCGCCCGTCCGGCGTCCAGCGGGGCGAAAACTCTTCGGTGAGATCGAACGTCAGCCGGGACAGAGTCCGGCGGGGAAGGTCGACCAGCCAGAGGTCCTGATGACTGCCTTCGATGGTTACCACCGACTGCCGGCCGTCGGGGGACAGCTTCGGCTCAAGGAATGCCCTGGGCTCGTCGAGGAGCGGACGCTCGGCGCCGAAGCGATCCACGGCGACGAGTCGGCGCTTGCTGCCCTGGGCATGCCCCGGCACATAGATCAGGGTGCCCGACGCGGCGGCCGCAAAGTGTCCGCAGCCGTAACGCGGATCGAGACGGACGCCTTCGATCACGGGCTCGGGATTCGAACCGATCCCCACTCGTTGAGCGTCAAAGGGCGCGGCAAAAAGCGTACTCCCGCGCATATAGAGAAGATGGCCGCTGGGCGCATAACGGGCGAAAGTCCCGTTTTCGACGAGGATTTGCCGGCTTCCTGTCTCCAGTGACTGAGCCGCGACGGAGGCTGTATCGAAGGACTCGCCTTTCCGGATGGTGAAGACCACGGTTTTCGCGCCGGGAAGGACCTCCGGCCAAAGGTGGGCCAGTTCGCCGGCCTTCTGATCGAGCTTCGTGACGGCCTCAGGAATCCCGCCCGCCGAAGGGATGCGCATCAGCCCGCCGGCCATCGCTGGGGCAAAAACGATCCGGTCATCATCTCCCCAGGAGGCCCCTCGCGACACAGGAGAAGAGGAGCACAAAACCAGCGGCTCGCCTCCTCGCAGCGAAACTTTTTTGAGTTGGCTTGAAGTGAAAAACCCCAGCCACTCCCCATCGGGAGAGAAGAACGGCGTATTCCCGCCTTCCGTCCCCGGCAGAGGCCGGGCCTCAAAAACGGACAGATCCTGGATGAATATCTGAGTTCCGCTCCCCTCGACTCCGACGAAGGCGAAACGGCGTCCGTCCGGGGAAAAGGCGAGGGCGTCGCGTTCGCCGAGTTCGAGCGGGACCGGCAAAGCCAGCGAAAGTCTGGCGACGTCCTCGCGCAAAGCGGGCGAGTTCGTCCGCTTCGTGAGGATCGCCGTGACCGTCGCCAATGCGAGTAGGGCGGAAACTCCCCACGGCGCCCAGCGCAGCCAAAATCCGGACGGACGGGCCACGGGAGCTGAAAGAGCGTCGGGTGGCTCTGCCAAGGCGTCTTCAATATCCAGCAGCGCGTCGCCGATATCCCGGAGCCGCTTCAGCGGATCCTTTTTGAGGCAGCGGTGAAGCAGGCTGATTATGCGAGATGGAACTTGGGGCGGCAGCGCACTCCAATCAGGTTCGTCCCGAAGGACCGCCGCGATGTAATCCGAGACCGTTTGGCCCGAGAAGCAGGGCTTTCCCGACAGCATTTCGAACAAAACGATGCCGAAGGCCCAGATGTCGGCCCGGCGATCGACATTCTCTCCTCGCGCCTGCTCGGGCGACATGTATGCGGCGGTTCCGAGGATTTGACCTGCGTAGGTCATAGCCGGGCTGGTCAGCGTCGGGGCGCCTGGGCCCTTCGGCTGCTCCGGCTCGCTCTCGATGGCCTTGGCCAGCCCGAAATCGAGGATCTTGACCGCGCCCCCAGGTGCGACCTTGATGTTCGCCGGTTTGAGGTCGCGGTGGATGACGCCGCGATCGTGAGCGGATTGGAGCCCCGCGGCGATCTGGCGGGCCATCTCCAATCCCTCGTCAATGGGGAAAGGCCCCCTGGCCAGCTTTTCAGCCAGTGTTTCGCCCTCCACCAGCTCCATGACAAGAGCCGGGAGTTCCTTCGAGTCGGCGAGACCGTAGATCTGGGCGATGTGGGGATGATTCAATGAGGCCAGGAGCTCCGCCTCCCGCCTGAAGCGGGCAAGCCGCTCCGCATCGGCTGCTACCGCAGACGGCACCACCTTCAGGGCGACATCCCGCTTCAATTCCAGGTCGTGGGCCCGGTAGACTTCACCCATCCCGCCTGCGCCGATCTTCTCGAGGATGCGGTAATGGCCCAGAGTCCGGCCGGTGAGATCAGCAGGCAACGTGGTCTTCAAACCGCTGTTTGTCAAATCATCTTCCCGCCAGGGCCATCGGTTCCTTGGTGAGAGGGCTTCTGTCAAACACTATATCATACTTTTCCTATAGAATATATCGATTTTAAGAATTGGGCTTTTGATGATACGTTCAATGATTCCGAAAAAAATTTAAATCCTCATAAATCGTTGACCTGCCCGTGCCTCCACCCTATAATGGAGTTACCGCGCGGGAGAATCGTTCCTGCAGGAACCAGGAGATCTCAAGAGCGGGTCGATCAACCTCGTCGCCGAGAGCGAGCAGAAGATAGGGAGAATCCGAAAAAGGAGGCGAGCATGAACTTCTTAACGCCACCCATCATCATCATCGGACTGGTGGTCCTTTACGCCCTGAGCTCTGTCAAAGTTCTCAAGGAATACGAGAGGGGCGTGATCTTCCGGCTGGGCCGGGTGCTTCCCAAGCCCAAG
>DAIPLF010000058.1:0-4313 GCA_036769375.1 Candidatus Aminicenantota bacterium
AACATCCACGACTGGTGCATATCCCGGCAGCTCTGGTGGGGGCACAGGATCCCGGCCTGGTACTGCCGGTCCTGCGACGAGATCGTCGTCGACTTGGAAACGCCGGCGAAATGCCCGAAGTGCGGGGGGAGCGAGCTCGTCCAAGACGAGGACGTGCTCGATACCTGGTTCAGCTCGGCGCTCTGGCCGTTCGGCACCATGGGCTGGCCGGAAAAAACGGTCGACCTGGAGATGTTCTATCCCACCGACCTCATGGGCACGGCCTTTGACATCATCTTCTTCTGGGTGGCGCGGATGATCATGATGGGTCTCAAGTTCATGGGCGAGATCCCTTTCCGCCAGGTTTTCATAAACGGCCTGGTCCGGGACTTCAGGCGCCGCAAGATGAGCAAGTCCGAGGGGAACATCATCGACCCGCTGGAGATGATCGAGAAATACGGCACCGACGCGCTGCGCTTCACCATGGCGGCGCTGGCCATCCCGGGGATGGACCTTTCGCTTTCTGAAGAGCGCATGATGGGCTACAGGGCCTTTGTCAACAAAATTTGGAACGCCTCCCGGTTCGTCCTGATGAACCTGGACGGAGCGCCGGGAGCGGTCAAGGAGAGCGAGCTGACCCTGGCCGACCGCTGGATCCGCAGCCGCCTGGCTGGGATCACGGCCGAGCTCGAGACGGCGCTCGACGAGTACAAGTTCTATGAGGCCGCGGAGAAGATCTACCACTTTGTCTGGCACGAATTTTGCGACTGGTATATCGAGATGTCCAAGCCCAGCCTCCAGGCGGGGAACAGGACGACAAAGGCCGTCCTGGCCGGGACATTGGACCATATCCTGAAGCTCCTCAACCCCTTTATGCCGTTCGTCACCGAGGAGGTCTGGAGCCACCTCCCGGGCCACGGCAGATCCCTGGTCACGGCGTCTTTCCCCAAAAGCGAGCCGGCGGACATGGACCCGCATGCCGAGGAGGAGATGAGCCTTCTCCAGCGACTCGTAGTCGAGGTCCGGACGATCCGGGCGGAAAACAAGATCCCCCCTAAGAAGAAGATCGCCATCCTGCTGAAAGCACCCGGAGAGAAGGAGAAGGAGTTCATCCCCGAGATCCGGGCTTACATCCTGGCCCTGGCCTACGGCTCTGAGGTCCGGGTCGAGGACCGGTTTGCGCCCGAGGCCCGGCTCCTCAAGGGTGTGGCGGGGGCCTGGGAGGTCGCGATTCCCCTCGAAGGTGCGGGTAACCTGGAGGCGGAGCGGGCCAGGCTGGAGAAGGAGATCAAGAAGGTGGAAACCGAGATCGAGAAGCTCGAGGGCCGGCTGCAGAAAAAAGACTTCCTCGAGCGGGCCCCCGGGCCGGTCATCGAGGAGGCCAAGCAGAGCCTCCTCGGATGTCGGGACAAAAGGGCCAAGCTCCAGAAGAGCCTGGACAACATAAAGGCATAGCCGCGCCTGGCGGTCCTCCCATGACCATTGGTATGACCATTCACAGCATCTCCACCTGCCCGTCGACAAACGACCTGGCCAAACGACTGGCCCGGGAAGGCTCGGCCCATGGAACGGTGGTCCTGTCCGAAGAGCAGACGGAGGGCCGGGGGACCAAAGGACGGAGCTGGCACTCGCCCCGCGGCCTTGGTCTTTATGCGTCCGTCATCCTGAGACCCCCCCGCGCCGACCTCTCCCTGATCCCGCTTGCGGCGGGCGTGGCCTGCCTGGAGGCGGTCCAAGAAGCCACCGGGCTGCAAGCGGCGCTTGAGTGGCCCAACGACATCGTTTGGCAACGGCGCAAGCTCGGCGGCATCCTCAGCGAGGGCGAATTCCTGGGAAACTCGGTGAATTTCGCGGTTCTGGGCATCGGCCTGAACGTCGGCCAGCTCAGTGACGATTTCCCCGCCGCCCTCCGGAAGTCGGCCACCTCGATGCGGCTTGCCCTGGGCCGGGAAGCTGACAAGGCCGGGCTGGAGAAGGCGCTCTGGCCGGCGCTCGACCGCTGGTACTCGAAATGGCTCCGCGGCCGCCACGAAGAGATCGTCCGGGCCTACGAATCAAAGTTTATTGTCCCGATAGGAACTGGTGTCAATGTCCGGAGGGAAGGAGGCAACCAGGGGGGGATCTTCGGAGGCATCGATCTTCAGGCGAGGCTCAAGCTCGCGCTCCAGGGGAAGACAATCGTCTTTTCCCCGGCAGAAATTTTGGCCATCGATTATAATTGGGACGTCCTGAAAAAGGAGAGATGAATCATGCTTCTGGCCATAGACATCGGCAATACCACTGTCGCCCTGGGTGTTTTCGAGGGGAAGATGCTGCTCAAAGACTGGAGGATCAGGTCGGATAGGGAGAAGACAGCCGACGAGTATGGGATCATTCTGCTTGAGTTGCTGCGCACCTCCGGTCTGGAACCTTTGGGCATTGAAGGCGCCATAATCTCGAGCGTCGTTCCACCCTTGACGCCGGCTTTCCAGACCTTGACCCAGAGTCTTTTCCGGGTGAAAGCCCTGGTCATCGGGCCCGGCCTGCGGACCGGGATGCCCATTCTCTACGAGAACCCCGGAGAAGTCGGAGCGGACCGGGTGGTCGCCTCGATCGGGGCGTTTGAGAAATACGGCGGACCCTGCATCATCGTGGATTTCGGGACGGCCACCACCTTTGATGCCGTCACGGCCAAGGGCGAATATCTGGGCGGGGCCATCGCTCCGGGGATCCAGATCTCGGCGGAGGCCCTCTATTTGCGGACGGCCAAGCTGCCGCGGATAGAAGTGGCCAAGCCGAAAAAGTCTATCGGCAGGACGACCGTGGCGAGTATGCAGTCGGGCATCTATTTCGGCTATGTCGGGCTGGTCAACAACATCATCGCCGAGATGAGCAAGGAGTTAGGGGAGGAACCCAAGATCGTGATTACCGGGGGGTTCGCCTCCCAGCTCGGGCCGGAGATCAAGGCCTCCCATCACCGCGAGCCCCAACTGGTTCTCGAAGGCCTGCGGATCGTCTTCGAGAGGAACAAAGAGGAGAGACCGGCAGCCTGATTGCCGGAAGAGGGCCGGCCGGAGGGCACTCATGCCGCGAAAAGAGAACAGAAGCTTCTATTTCCAGGAGATCTCCAGGGTGTTCTTCGGCCTCAGAGGAGCTCCGTTCGTCCTCTCTTCCAGGGACATGGTGACGATCTCCTCCTGGGAGGAGAAGGGCATTCCGCTTCGGGTCGTCCTCGAAGGGATGGCGAGGGCCTTCGAGAGGCACAGGAAGAGGCTGTGCGTCGAAGGACGGAAGATCTCCTCTCTGGCTTTTTGCGAGAACGAAATCCTGAGGGCTTTCTCTGAGCACAGGGATCGCCGCGTCGGCCTGGCCGGAAAAAAAGAATCCCGGGAAGACAAAAAGCAACGGATCAAGGTGGAGGTCCAGCGGTTCCTGGATTCTATGCCGCCGGAGGCAGGCTTTGTCGGTGAGGTCTTCCGGGAGGCTTCGGCTGTGCTCAGCCGGAAAGGGGCCTCGGAAGAAGCCCTCGAACGGCTGGACGCGAAGGCCGAAGAGTTGATCAGCAAGCACGCGGATGCCGCCGCCCGGGCGGAAGTCGAGAAGCGGGTCCGGGCCGATTTTCCCGGCCGCCCCGTGGACGAGCTCCGCGGTATATTCCTTATCGAGCTGGTCAGGCGGTGGCGCGAGAGATACCGGGTCCCCTACCTCAGCACTTTTTATTATTAGGAAGATGGAAAACGAAATACTGGATATATTGAAGCAGAAAAGGGGAGGTCTCTCCTTCCCTCAGCTGGCGGGCCTCCTGCATGTCCGCGGCCGGTCGCAGACGAAGCTCCGGGCGGCCCTCAAGGTCCTCCTGAAGCAGGGAGAAGTCTATAAGAAAAAGGACAGCTATCTGGCCCGGCAGGATAGGATTGTTCTGCGCGGCGAATTCATGGCCTCCTCGCGGGGATTCGGATTCGTCCGCCTCGAGGGCGGAGGCCGGGATGACGTTTTCATCCCGGCCCGCTATACCCAGGGAGCGTTCAGCGGAGACACCGTTGAGATCTCTTTCCAGGAAAAGGGCAAGAAGGGAAAGCCCGAGGGACAGGTCGTTCGCCTGCTGAAGAAAGGGAGGGAGACGCTTCTGGGAGTGTTCAGGAAGCGGCCTGGGCAGCCGTACCTGGAGCCCTTTGATTCCTCGGCGGAAGAAGTCCCGCTCTCTTCGACCGGGTCGTTCGTCATTCCGGACGGTGCTATCGTCGAAGCGGACCGGGATTCCCTGGCCGTGAGGGAAGTGCTCGGGATGCCCGACGACCCCGGAGTCGATACCCGGGTGATCATCAAGCGCTATGGCCTCGAATCGCAATTTTCAG
>DAIPLF010000058.1:4413-8816 GCA_036769375.1 Candidatus Aminicenantota bacterium
CACGAGCGTCTATTTTCCCGGCCTCACCCTGCCCATGCTCCCGGAAGAGCTCTCCAACGACCTCTGCAGCTTACGGCCCCGGAGGCCCCGGCTGACCGTGACCGCGCTCCTCGAATTCGACCCTAAGGGCAGGATGGTCAAGGCCGCCTTCCATCCCTCGGTCATCAAGACAGTTGAGCGGATGACCTATACTTCGGTGTTCAAGATCTTGCAGGGCGAAGAGAAAGAGCGGCGGAAGTATGCGGGCTTGGTCCCGGATTTCCTGCTGATGCGGGAGCTGGCGGCCGCCCTGAGGTCGAGGAGAGAAGAGCAGGGGAGCCTTAACTTTGACCTCCTCGAGCCCGAGCTCGTCTATCAGGAAGGCCGGCTTCAGAGTGTGGCCGCCTTCGAGACGAACGATGCCCATCATCTCATCGAGGAGTTCATGGTGGCAGCCAACGAGGCCGTGGCCCATTTTCTGAGCGAAGGGGAGAGACCGTCCCTCTTTCGCGTCCATCCGCCGCCGGCCCGGGCCGACCTCGAGGAACTGAGGGTCCTCCTTGAAAGCTTCGGCCTGATGCTGCCCAAGCCCGAGAAGACGACCTCCCGCGACCTGCAGAAGGTCTTGAAGGCGGTCGAGGGGAAGCCGGACGAGAAGATCATCCAGTTCCACGTCCTCCGGGCCCTCCGGCTGGCGGCCTACGAGCCGGAGAACACCGGCCACTATGGGCTGGCGAAAAAGGATTACACCCATTTTACCTCTCCGATCCGGCGCTATCCCGACCTCGTCGTGCACCGGGCCCTCAAGGCCGCGCTGCGGGGCGAGGTAGAAGATTTCCCCGGTCTGCCCTCGCTGGCCCTCCATTGCTCAGAGCGGGAGCGCAAAGCGGACGGGGCAGAGAAAGAGCTTGTGGAATGGCGCATCTTCCGCTTCCTCAAGTCCAAGCTCGGAGAGGAGTTCAGGGGTATCATCGTCGACATTGTCAAAGCCGGTGTGCTGGTAGAGTTGGAGGATTATTTTGTCCAGGGGCTCATCCCCTTCGCCGACCTCGGGGGTGACTATTTCCAGCGCCGGTCAAAGCAGCTCCTGGTCGGCCGAAGGTCGGGAAGACGGTTCGCCATGGGTCAGAGGGTCACCGTCATCCTGGCGGCCGTCGACCCGCTCCTCCGCCGGATGACTCTGGTGCCGAAGATCGAGGGCAAGAGAAATTGGCGATGAGGACGCGCGAGTTCGAGGCTTTGGTGCTGCTGGAGGACGAAGATCGGCCGGTTCCCGTCCAGGCGATGCTTCTGCTCGGTGAAGAGAAGGTGCTGGCGGCACTCCATCTCTATGGCCCCGGGCCGGAACCCGGGCGCGGGCGCATTTTTGTGCGGGCGGCAGCGCGACGTCCCCTGACGCTCAAGTGGAAGGACTCCTTTGCCGTTCTGGACGCCCAGAAGCGGGAGAGGATCGGACGGGGCACGGTCCTCAACCCCGGACTGTTCGAAGAGGGGAAGACCAAGGAGGAAGCCGACTGGGATTTCCTCTTGACACTTTCCGGGGACGAGGTGGACATGCTCGTTTCGCTCTGCAGGAGAAGGGGAACCAGCGGTCTCCATGAGCGGGAGATCAGAGAGTTTTGTGACCTGAGCGAGGAGAGGCTTCTCACCATCGCTGAACGGTTGGAGGCGGAGGGCAAGGTCAAGATCCTGTCGTTTTCGCCTCTTCACTTGATTTCGCGGGAGAGCTTTGACCACCTCAGCGAAAAGATCCTGGCCTACCTTGAGCAATTCCATGAAAAGCAGCCCGCCCAGAAAGGCGTCCTTCTCGAAAAGGTCAAGAAAAGGTTTGCCGTTTCCGATAAGGTCCTGCGGCTGGCCGTCAAGACGCTGGAAAAGTCCGGGATGGCCCGCCAAGCCGGGCCGCGGCTGATGCTCTCTTCCCATGAACTGACCCTGTCAGCTCAGGAGGAGAAGATCCTGCAGAAGCTCGAGGAGATGTGCTACCGAGGTGAATTCCGATCGGTGTCCCTGGAAGAGGTCCGGCGTCAGTTCCGGCTCTCCCGGGAGCGCCTGGAGAAGCTTCTCTCAGTCCTGACCGAGCGCAGGAAGATCATCCAAGGACCGGAGGGACTTTTTATCCATTCCCTCTGGCTGGACGATATCATCGGCAAGGTCAGGGCTCTGGGGAAAAAGGAGATGACAGTGGCCGAGTTCAAGACACTGAGCGGCCTGAGCCGGAAGTATGCCATCCCGCTTCTTGAGCTTCTCGACCAGATGGGCGTTACCCGACGCCACGGCCCGGTGCGGGAAATCCTTTGAAAGAGGAGTTGATCACGATGAAAAAATCCGCGGCGATTTTGATCCTGGCCGGCCTCTTTTTTGCGACGCCTGTTTCCGCCGACGAGGGGATGTACCCGATAAGCGAGATCATGAAGCTTGACCTCAGGTCCAAGGGCCTGGAGATCGACCCGGCTGAGATCTTTGCGACCGACAGGAGCCTGATCTTTGCCATCGTCAGCGTGGGCGCAACGGGCTCTTTCCTCTCGGCCGACGGCTTGTTCATAACGAACCACCACGTCGCCTTCGGGGCTGTCCAGGCGGCGAGCACCAAAGAGAAGGATTATCTCCGCAACGGCTTTTTGGCCGCGACAAGAGCGGAGGAGATCCAGGCCAAGGGGATGACCGCGCGCATCACCGAGTCCTACCGGGATGTCTCGGCCGAGGTGCTGAGCGCCGTCAAGCCGGATATGGACTTTGCGGCCCGCACCCGGGCCATCGAAAGACGGACCAAGGAGATCGTGGCCCGGACGGAGAAAGAAAACCCGGGCAAACGGGCCGAAGTGGCCGAGATGTTCACGGGGAAGACGTATATTCTATTTATTTACACATATTTAAAAGACATCCGCCTGGTTTACGTGCCTCCCCGCTCCATCGGCGAGTTCGGCGGCGAGGAAGACAACTGGATGTGGCCGCGGCACACGGGGGATTTCTCTTTTCTGCGGGCCTATGTCGCTCCGGACGGGTCGCCGGCCGATTACGCCGCCCAGAACGTCCCCTTCAAGCCCAAGCGGTTCCTGCGCGTGGCGTCCCGGGGTGTGGATGAGGGCGATTTTGTCTTCCTCCTGGGCTATCCCGGCAGGACATACCGGCACAGCGCGGCCAGCTATCTGGCTTTTGAGGAGGAGGTCCGGATGCCCTATATCGCGGATTGGTATGGCTGGCAGATCGACCTCATGGAGAAGATGGGCGCCGAGGACCGCGGAGTCGCGCTCCTCCATGCGGCGCGCATCAAGGGACTGGCCAACACGATGAAGAATTACCGCGGTAAGCTCAAGGGGATGAAGAGGCTCGGCCTGGTTGAGCGTCGGCGCGAAGAGGAAAAGGCGCTCCAGAGTTTCATCGATGCGGATGAGAAACGGAAGTCCCAGAGCGGAACAATCCTAAACGATATCGCAGCGGTCTATGAGGAAATGCGGGCCGCATTTGATCAAGAGATAGTCCTGGATTATCTGCGCGGGTCGGTGAACCTCGTCGGTTGCGCTTTTACGGTAAACGAAGCGGTGCTGGAACGCCGTAAGCCGGACCTCGAACGCGAATCGGCTTACATGGAACGGAACTTTGCCCAAACGAGACAGAGGTTGTTGCTCTCCCTCCGCAATTTCTATGAACCCACCGACAAGGCCGTTTTCAAAGAGCTGCTCCTCCGGGCCTCAAAGTTCGAGCCTAAGAACCGGATCAAGGCCGTCGACGAACTGCTTCTGGGTGACTTCAGTGAGTCGGCCATCGATGCCCATTTAAAAAAAATGTACGAAGCGACCAGGATGAGCGACGCCAAGTTCGTTGAAGAACTGCTCGCTCAGACTCCGGAGCAGCTGGCGGCGGTCCGGGACCCGTTCCTCGACCTGGCCAGGGCTTTATACCCCGCTGTCCTGGAGGTGCGAGAAAAGCAGAAAGCCCGCCGGGGTGCGCTCGACCCTCTCTATGCCCGCCTGAGCGACCTGAAGGAGCTCTACTTGGGAAAGAGCTTCATCCCCGATGCCAACAACACTCTGCGGCTGACATACGGGCGGATCAAGGGGTATTCGCCGGCGGACGCCGTCTATTATGAGCCCTTCACGACGCTTCGCGGTGTCCTGGAAAAAACGACGGGCCGGGAGCCTTTCGATACGCCGGCCGCCCTGTTCGACCTCTTTAAGGCGCGCGACTTCGGCCGCTTCGAGCATCCCAAGCTAAAGGATGTACCCGTGTGCCTGCTTTATGATACCGACACGACCGGAGGCAACTCAGGCAGCCCGGTGATCAACGCCCGGGGGGAGCTCGTCGGGGTCAATTTCGACAGGACCTACGAGGCGACGATCAACGACTACGCCTGGAGCGAGGAATACAGCCGGTCGATCGCCGTCGATATGCGGTACGTCCTCTGGGTCGCCCAGAAGTTCGGC
>DAIPLF010000059.1:0-6920 GCA_036769375.1 Candidatus Aminicenantota bacterium
TTGATTTCATTATAGGTACTGGGCCTAGTCAAGTCAACAATGCGTCTTGACATTTCGGGTTCGTTCCATTAATTATTAGCTGTCCTCCGCGCGGACTGAAGGAGACCCGGATGATCAAGAACGATATCGCCTTCGCCATCGAGAAGAACTCGGAGTTCAACAGGGCCAAATCTCTTCTCATCGTTGAATCGATACTGAAGTCCTTGAAGGCGGCGCTGGAGAAGAACCAGAAGGTCGAGATCAGAGGGTTCGGAAGTTTTAGGGTCGTCGATAAAAAGACCGGCTATGGACGGGACATCCGGAGGAAAAGGCAGATCAAGATAGAGAAAGGAAAGCGGATCAAATTCCGCTCCGGCCAGGAATTAAAGAACGCTCTGGTCAGGAAATAGACGCGCGGTGCCGAAAGCCCGGCCGCTTCGTCCGCGCCAGACCCGGCCATCAGGCCTGCGCACAACCCCCCTTCACTCCCGCCCCAGCCTTGTCGACGCCGGCGATTTTGCCAAGCCTTTCCAGCAGCAAAGCGGTCTAGCCGGCTTCATCGAGAGTCTTCCGGATATCCTGGCGGGAAAGGATTTCAAGGAGTTTCTGGGACTGATGCGGGCGGCCCGGTCGAAGAAGAAGGCGATCCTGTTCGGTGTGGGCGCTCATGTCATCAAGGTCGGGTTAAACCCCGTCCTCATCGGTTTGATGAGGGATGGATGGGTCAGCGGCATCGCTCTGAACGGCGCAGGAATCATCCATGATTTCGAGATCGCTTTCTGCGGCCGGACGTCGGAAGATGTCGCCCTCCAGATCCAAGGCGGAAACTTCGGAACGGCCCGGGAAACCGGGGAGATGTTGAACGCCGCGATCCGGTCTGGAGCGCGGCGGGGAAACGGTCTGGGGGCTGCAGTGGGACGGATGATCGCCGCGTCGCGGTTCCCTTTCAGGCATCTCAGCCTCCTGGCATCCGCTCACGAACTCGGGATTCCCGTCAGTGTGCACGTGGCCATTGGGACGGATACGATCCACTTCCATCCCCAGTCCAGCGGCCAGGCCCTTGGCCAGACCTCGCTGGCCGATTTTTTCCTTTTCTGTTCTCTGTTGGAGAAGCTCGAAGGGGGAGGGGTTTATCTCAATATCGGCTCGGCCGTCATTCTGCCCGAGGTGTTCCTGAAGGCCGTCAGCTATGTCCGCAATCAGGGAACGCGTCTTCAACACTTTGTCACGGCCGTATTCGATTTCCGCCAACAGTACCGTCCGGAGCAGAATGTTGTGCGGCGGCCGGGGGGAGAGAAGGGAAGGGGGTTTTACTTCATCGGGCATCACGAGATCCTTGTCCCACTCTTGGCGGCTGCGCTCGGCAGCGGCCGCTAGTCCGACTTTTTCCCGTGCTTTTTTTCCCGGAAATCGGCCAAGAGACTGCGGTACAGGCGGTCGGTTTGGTCCGCTGTCTCGGCCAGGGACCCCGATGTATCGATGAGATAGTCGGCGTGTTTGATCTTCTCTGCCGCCGGCATCTGGCTGCGAATCCTTTTACGGGCTTCAGACCGGGTGATCGCGTCCCTCTTCATCAGCCTTTCGACTTGGACTCTCTCGGGGCAATGGACGACCACAATCCGGTCGAAGAAGGGGCCGAAACCAGACTCGATGGTAAGGGCCGCCTCGGAGACGAAAATCTTATGGGTCCCCGACCGCTCCAGCCTGCGGACGGCCTGCCTCTTCTGGCGCAGAACGAGGGGGTGCAAAACCCGGTTAAGGAACAGCCTGTCTGCTTCGGCTGAAAAGACGATCCTTCCCAAGACCTTCCGGTTGATGGTCCGGTCGGGGTTCAGGATGCCGGCTCCGAAGTGTCTGACGATCCGCTTCCAGGCCGGGCGCCCGGGCTCTACCAGGTCATGGGCCACGCGGTCGGCCGACTGGACGAAGCAGCCATGGCCGGCCAAAACCTGGCCAACGATGGATTTCCCCGTGGCGATGCCCCCGGTCAGCGCCACGGTCAGTATGGGCACGAGGGTGCTATTTCGCCTTCTTCTTGGTGTCTTCGACGAACTTGAATTCCTTGTTGAAACGGATCGCCACGCCCTGCCGCTTGCCTCTCTTGTCGGGCTCCTCCAGGCGGACAGTGATCCCCCCAAGGTTGAGCTTGATCGGCTTTCCCCCGGTCAATTGCTTGGGCAGCTCGATCATGAGGTTAAGCCGGGACCCGACGACGACTCCCGAATCAAGGCAGAAATAAGCCCCTGAGGCGCTGATGTTATGGAGAGTGGTGGCCTCGGAAAATTTCTCGCCGTGAGGAAGGCGGCCTTCGATCAAAGTCAAAAGAGGTAGGTCGAGGCGCCATTCGCGACGGCGATTGGCCTGGAGGGTGGGAATGGCCTCTTCCTTTTTGGTTTTGTCTGCTTTTTTCATCTCAACCTCTGCTCGCTTGCCGGATTAAAAGAGCGCGGAATTGATGGCGTACAAGGCCAGCTGGAGACGGCTGTGCGTATCCAGCTTGGCATAAATGCTCTTGATATGGGACCGGACCGTGTTCTTGCTGATGAACAGGATCTGGGCAATCTCGTCATTGCTCTTGCCCTGGCCGATGAGCCGGAGGACCTGGAACTCCGTCGGAGTGAGCTGGTCGAGGGTCTTTTCTTTGAGGTCCCGGCCCACCACTGAGATGATGCGGTCCATGATGCTGCTCATCTTATCCCGAGGCAGCCAGATCTCTCCCTTGTTGATCACCCGGATCGCCTCCGAGAGCTGTCCGGCGGGGTCGGTAAGGTCAAAGTATCCCCTGGCTCCGGCGTTGATAAGACCGACGATCTCCTCGTGGGAAGGGATGCTTCCCAGGATGAGGAGCTGCGATTTGCTCTGGAGCTTGGAAATCTCCTTGATGGCCTTGCAGATCTCCCGCATGTTGGGCAAGGGCTCCGTGTTGGCGAAAAGGATGACCTGCGGCCGCAGCTTCTTGATCGATTCCATGAAGCTCTCGATCGTATTCTTTTCCACGTTGGCGATCTCGATGCCCGAGTCGGCTTCCATGGCCTTCAGGATCCCTGAAAGGATGATCTCGGACGGACAGAAAATGAGGATCCTCGTTTTTTTCTCTTCGGGCGTCATGGTCTTTTTGTTCATAGTCCACCCACTCTCTGTGATTCCTAGTCCCAAGGCGTGAAGGTTCGATTCAACTCTTGGCCCGGCGGAATTCTAATCAATCACTCCCGCCTTGTCAAGAGAAGTTCTGGGTCTGGGCTCGAGGGCCCGCTCAGTGAATGCTCGGAGGTATGGGGAGGAGCTTGAATTTCTTGTCCAGCCGCAGCGACACCAGCTGCTTCTTGCCGTTGCGGGCCGGATCCGTCTGGGTCAGAAGCACAGTCCCCGTCAGCTGCAGCTTGAGGCTGCTTTCCAGGATAAGGGTTTTGGGAATGTCCAGCGAGATGTCCAGCTTCGTGCCGACCGGCACTGAGGAGCGCAGCCAGACGGTCGCCTCCTCGGAGCTGATCGAGGTGACCATGGTTTTCTCGCGGAATCTATTCTCCAGCGCATCCATCCCGGTTACCAAAGCGGGAAGAGAGAGATCAAAGGCTCTCTCCCTCTTCCCGTCTTTGGACGCGCCATGGATGGAGGGTTTGAAGGGCTCTACCTTTTCGTTCATGTTCGCAGGCTCATTATCGGTGACGCTCCTGGCAAGGGCAATCCCTCTTGAGGATGAATCAAAGGGTGATTTTTTGGTCATTCCGGTCATCCATAAGGGTTAAGCCCAGCCGTTCCTCCGGGCCCGCGCGGGGACCTCCTGGCGAAGGCGGGAGACGGGATTCCCTATCCGTCCGCCTTAATGAAATATTTGTTTTCAAACCTTAGGGACACGCGGTGCCTAAGCTGTTGAGAGCGGTTGGCCTCGACGAGGGCGACCCGGCCGTTGATGACGAGCTTCAGGTTCTGGTCGTCGGAGAGCGAAGGGGGAAGGTCGATGATCAGCTTGAGCTTGGAGCCGAGCGTGAGGGCCCGGCTCAAATTGAATGAAGCTCCGTGATAGCTGATGTAGAAGAGGACGGTTTTTTCCTGAAAGCCCCGGCCCGTGGCATCACGGCCCTCGACGACGGTGGGAAGAGGCAGGTTAAAGATCTGGTCTTTTCGCTCACCTCTGCCCGGTGTCAACGGAGATTTAGACAGCATATCCGCTTCCTTTTCCTTTTTCGAAACCACGATGCCATGCCCGGACGGAGGGGTCAATCACCCCTTTGGATGAAATCAGGGGTGAAATTCTTTTCGCCGCACGTCGAGGCCGTTCCTCACCCCCCTTTGCCGGCCGCGCTCAGCGAACGCGGCCCCGCGATTCTTGACAAAGAAGAGGGCGGCGAATAGAATGAGCCAATCACCGCGCGCCTGGAGTCACCCGTGGGTAAGGAAGAACGGTTCGTCAAGCAAATCACGCCCAAAAGCGAGGATTTCTCCCGTTGGTATCTGGAGATCATCCGCAAAACGGAGATGGCCGACTATGCCCCGATGAAGGGCATCATGGTCATCCGCCCCTATGGCTACGCGATCTGGGAGAATATCCAGCGCCTCCTGGATAAGCGGATCAAAGAGGCCGGGCACGTCAATGCTTATTTCCCCCTCTTCATCCCGGAGAGCTTCCTCCAGAAGGAGATGGAGCACCTCGAAGGGTTTGCTCCAGAGGTTGCCTGGGTCACCCAGGGCGGCCAGGAACAGCTGGAGGAACGGCTGGCCGTTCGGCCCACCTCCGAGGCCATCATCGGCTCTATGTATGCCAAATGGATCCAATCCTATCGGGACCTGCCGGTCCTGATCAATCAATGGGCCAACATCGTCCGCTGGGAGAAGGTCACGCGGCCTTTTCTCCGGACTACCGAATTCCTCTGGCAAGAGGGCCACACCGCCCACGAGACGGAGGAAGAGGCGCAGGCCGAGACAATCAAGGTCCTTTCCATGTACAAGGAGTTTGTCGAAGCGGAACTGGCGATCCCCGTGATCGAGGGCCGGAAGTCCCCGCGGCAGAGGTTCCCCGGAGCCAAGGAGACGTATGCCATCGAGGCGCTGATGTCCGACGGCAAGGCGCTCCAGATGGGTACGTCGCACAACCTCGGACAGCATTTCTCCAAGGTCTTCGACATCCGGTTCGAGGACAGAGAGCAGAAGCAGCAATACGCCTGGCAGACGTCATGGGGGGTCTCGACGCGCCTGATCGGAGCCCTTGTCATGGCCCATGGCGACGACTCCGGGCTGAGGATCCCGCCCCAGGTGGCGCCCATCCAGGTGGTCATCATACCCATCTCCCTGGGCAATTGGAAAGAGAGCGTCCTTCCGGTCGCCCTGGGCCTGGAGAAAGAGCTTCTTCAAGCCGGACTGCGCGTCAAGATCGACGCCCGCGAGGAATTTACTCCCGGCTGGAAGTTCTCTGAATGGGAGATGAGAGGTGTTCCCCTTCGGCTCGAGGTCGGACCGAAGGATGTCAAGGAAAACCGGGCGGTGCTGGTCCACCGGGACGTGAAGCGCAAGGATTTCGTGGGGCTGTCCGAGTTGTCCGGGCAGGTCAAGAAAACACTGGTGGAGATCCAGAGGTCGCTGTTCGACCAGGCGCTCAAATTCCAGCGGGAAAACACGCGGAGCGTCTCCAACTACGAGGAGTTCAAGGAAGTCATCGAATCCAGGCGCGGTTTCGTCCGGGGCTGGTGGTGCGGCGATGGGGCCTGCGAGGACAAGATCAAAGAGGAAACGATGGCCACGATCCGGGTGATCCCTTTGAAGCAAGAAGCTCAAGATGGCCCGGGTCCTTGCGTTTGCTGCGGGAAAAAGGGGCGGGAGCTGGCTTACTTTGCCAGAGCCTACTAAGGGCCTGGAGCGCTCCATCGTCCGCTCTTGCGCAGGGTGAAGGACGGGCCGGGCCTTGGAAAAATCCGGGGAATAGGGGAAGACCTTGGCGGACCAGCAAGAGGATTTCATCACTCAAAGGAACAACATGGTCGAGGCCCAGATCCTGGCGCGGGGCATCGATGATGAGAAAGTGCTCGCCGCGATGCGCCAAGTGCCCCGGCACCTCTTCGTACCTGAGGAATTGAGGCCTTTTGCCTATGGTGACGAGCCTCTTCCCATCGGGGAGGGTCAGACGATCTCCCAGCCGTATATTGTGGCCTACATGACCCAGGCCCTCCGTCTTTCGGGAGAGGAAAAGGTCCTGGAGGTGGGAACCGGCAGCGGCTATCAGACGGCCGTGCTGGCCGAGATCGTTCGTCAGGTCTTCACGCTCGAGCTCCTGGGCGTGCTCTCCGAAAGAGCCCGGGCGCTCCTTGAGTCTTTGGGCTACACCAATGTCAGCGCCAAAGCGGCGGACGGGACCCTGGGGTGGAAAGAAAACGCCCCCTTCGATGCGATCATGGTGACCGCGGCGGCGCCGGCGGTCCCGAAAAAGCTTCAAGAACAGCTCGGCCCTGGAGGACGGATGATCATCCCGGTGGGAGAAGGCTTTCAAGAGCTCTTTCTCATCACCCGGGAGCGGGGAGGTTTCCGGAAGAAAAAATTGCTTCCCGTCCGCTTCGTACCCCTGGTTTCCACCCATTGACAGGTCAGCGCGAGGAAGATACGATGGCAGCGGGCAGAACTTGACGGAGATCAAAATGCACAGACGAATCATTCTGGGGCTGATATTCCTGACACTGGACTGTTCCGGCCAGGCGGCGAGAGACAGGTTCATCAAGGTCTATTTTCCAGACGGCTTCTCGGCCACCGCCGAGCTCGCCGTCAGCGAAGATGAGCGGGCCCAGGGACTGATGTTCCGGGAGAGGATCAACGAGGATCAGGCGATGCTTTTCATCTTTGAGGAAGAGGAGATCCATTCCTTCTGGATGAAAAACATGCACTTTGCCATCGACATTCTTTGGCTTGACAGTCAGAGGCGGGTCGTCCATATCGAAAACCGGGTCCCCCCTTGTTCT
>DAIPLF010000059.1:7020-8815 GCA_036769375.1 Candidatus Aminicenantota bacterium
GCTCCACTCTTATCAGGAATTATAGTTGGCGGAAGGGGAATTGCAAGCCGGTTTGGGACTCTTAAGAGCCTGAGGGGAAGACGATCCTCTCCAGCTCCCGGGCGACGCTGCTGGATGCCTTTTCCTGGCCGAGCCCGGCGGCCACCCGGCGGAACTCCTCCTTCATCCTGGCCCGCTTCTCAGCGGAGAAAAGCAGCTTTCTGGCCTCACGAGCGAGTCGGGAACTGGAGAAGCGGCCCTGGATGAGCTCGGGGACGACGGCCTTGGCCGCGAGGATATTGACGATGCTGTAAGCGCGGATCCTGACCAGCCTCCGGAAGGGATAATAGGTGAGCGGGGAGAGGCGATAGAAAGCGACCAGCGGAGTTCCCAGCAAGGCCGCCTCCAGGTTGGCCGTCCCGCAAGCCGCGAGCACCAAATCGGCCTGGGCGATGGCGTCATATCTATCCGCGGTGAGGACATGGACCGCTTTCTCTCCGGCCGGAAGATAGCGCTGAATAGAGTCCTTGTCGATATTTTCCGCCAGGACGAGCAGAAAATGGACGGGGAATTCGGCCTTAAGCTCGCGGGCGGCAGCGATCAAGACGGGAAGGTGATTCTTGATCTCCGTCATCCGGCTTCCGGGCAGAAGAGCGACCAGAGGGCCTTCGCGGGGAAGAGAATATTTCGCCAGAAACTCGTCGCGGTTCAGGCTTGTTCTGACCCTGTCCCTTAGGGGATGGCCGACGAACACCGCCGGGATGCCGCTGGCGGCATAGAGTTCTTTTTCGAAAGGGAAGATGAGGCACATCCGGGTGACCACTTCCCGGATGACCTTCAGCCGGCCCTTGCGCCAGGCCCAGACGGTGGGGCTGATATAATAGAGTACGGGTATGCCGGCCTTGTGCAGCTTCTTGGCCAGACGCAGGTTGAAGTCCGGCGAGTCGATCAGCACGGCCGCCGCCGGGTTCCTGGCCTGGATTTCCTTCTCGAGACGGGTAAAGACCCGCCGGATCTGGGGGAGGCGGGCGATGACCTCGAAGATGCCGACGGCGCTCAGCTCCTTGATGGAGCTGCAGATCTCCACCCCCTCTTCGGCCAGCCTTTGTCCGCCCACTCCAAAAAAATTGATGTCGGTATGCCGTCTTCTGAATTCGCGGACGAGGTCTGCCCCGTACAGATCCCCAGAACTCTCTCCGGTGACGATCAGGACGGACTTCATCTAGACGACTGGCCGTAATAGATGATCTCAGGGACCTGCTTGGGATCCTGGCCATAAAAAAAGAGCCACTTGTCGTAGCTCTCTTGATCATTGTAAATGCGGAAGGATTTCAGCTTTGAAGAGCTGACGACGCCGAGGATCTGGGCGTTCCGGATGGATGAGAGCGCGCTTTTTGGGGCCACCAGAACGCTCTGGGCCGAAAAGGTTTGGCCTTGACGTTGCGGCGAGCTTTCCCCTGAGCGCAGCCCAGTTCCTTCCGCGCGTCGCCTCATGCCGCCAGCCTGAACGCCGGCCTCCGGCAGGAGGATGATGTTCCAATCCCCGTCCGGGTTCATGGGGTCCTTGAAAAGGCGGCGGAGGCATTTCTCCTCGACCAGCTCTTCCAGCGTTCTCGGAAACGTTCCTGGTTTTTTAACCTGGAAGAGGCGGACCGCTTGGACATACTGTTTGCCCCTGAAGATCAGCTCCTCTTCTTTCTCCCGGCGGATCTGGGTTTCCCAAACGGGAACGGCGACCAGAAGACCTATGCCCATGGCGATCATGACGAACAGGAGCATGATCAAGACATAGCCGCTGGTTCTCTTCTCCATGGTC
>DAIPLF010000395.1:0-2429 GCA_036769375.1 Candidatus Aminicenantota bacterium
GCTCGCCCGGGACCGATAAATCGCCGTTTTCGTCTCCCCAGAAGGCCTGGATCAGGTCAAAAGCGATGCTTGAGGACTTTCTCCATTTGCCTTTGCTGAACCATCTCATCCGTACTCCCCTCGAATGTCCCAATTATCTAACCCCCTCTTGAATAACAGGAGAAGCGGGAGCAACCGGCCGACTGCTGCGTCCTGGTTTCTCCCTGCCTCCTCCTGCTCTCTTGAGAGGCGAGTTACCTTATATTTTTCTCATTTTGCTCTTTATACTTGGCACCGATCGTGAAGAAGCCCTCTCGCTCCACGATTATTTGGCCTTCCGGGCCGGTCTCCCAGGCGATGAAAGCCGCCGCGACGCCGTCCGGCTTGCCTTCTGTGGCCTGATAAAGCGGCCTGGCTACGGGGTAGTCTCCAGTGTCCACGGCTGCTCTGTCGAGAGGTGAATAGGCCTGAGACTTGGAGTCCTTGGCGACATTGAGGACCTTGATGCCCTTCCGGACCTTCCCGTCTTTATCGAAAAGATAGCCCACTCCGACATATCCGATTCCTCCCTCGTCCTGGAGGATTCCTTCGATGATCTGGGCGTTCCCGTTCATCTCTTTCATGTCCGTCGAGTAGTTCTTGTTGCCCAGCACGTGCTCCTGCATGAAAACGTAGGTACCCGAATTGGATTGCCGGCCATATAAGGATACGGGTTTGTCCGGGCCGCCGACCATCTTCCAGTTCTTGATCTCGCCGCGGTAGATCGCGCTCAGCTCCTCCACGGTCAGTTTTGCCAGCGGGTTGCTCTCGTGCACGATGATGCTCAAGCCGTCGACGGCGATGACGAAAAACCGGGGCTTCACGCCCTTTTCCCAGGCCAGGTCGATCTCTTTCTGCTTCCATTCCCGGGAGTGGTTGGCGATATCGCAGGTCTGGTTGATGATCGCCGTGATGCCCGTACCCGAGCCCCCGCCGAGGACGGCCAGGGCGGTTCCGGGATTCTTGGCCATGTACTCTTCGGCCAGGATCTGGACCAGGTTGACCATCGTGTCCGACCCTTTGATCTGGAGCATTTTCTTCTGGGCCGGCATCGCGACGAGGACCAAGGCCATGACAGCCAGGCTCAAGACGATAGTTACGATGAGTTTTTTCATTCCGTTTCTCCTTTTGTTTTTTCCATTCTTAGTCTTACTTTTGACTTTCGTGACGATACTCCGCTTCACTTTTCAGAAGGACAGGAAGAACGTGAGGTTGAAAATCATGTCGTCCTTTTTCGCTGAGTCGGCGTAGGTGACGTACCAGACGTTCGGCTGCAGCCTCAGGCTCTTATGGAAGGGTGCCCAGTCGAGGCCGGCGATGGCCAGGCTCATTTCGTCATCGCCAACCGTACTATTCGGTTCGTAGCGGTCGAAGCGGGCGAACAGGGAAAAGACATCCGGGCTAAAGCTGTAACGGCCAAAAAATGAAAATCCGGAAACATCGTACCGCGCCTTCTCCGCGGTAAGATAATTGTCATTTTGATAGACGAAGTATTCTGCTCCTATGACCAGGTCCCTGACCATCTCGAGGTAACCGTCGAGCTTGTAAGTATGGGCCGCGTTGTCCTTGTCCTGTTTCTCATAATCCATATAGCCGACGATAGAGAGACCGGCCACCGGGATGAGCTGCACGCTTCCGGCGACCTTTTTGTACCTGTCGCTCTCGGCATGGGAATACCCAGCGCCGTTGTAGAACATGACGCCATATCGGACATACTTGGCCAAGCTTCCGGTCAGGCTGGCGCCGATGTCGGCTGAGCTGGCGTCGATCTCGACTCCCGTGATGTCTTTGTATCCGTCCATTAGGGTCTTGGCGACACTGCGATATCCCCACCGTGCCTCGGCCGATTCGAAGGTCAGGGTCGGCGTCATGCCGATTTTCAAGCTGGAACTGGGAAGAAGCCCGGTATAATCAACATAAAGGTGCTTCATAAAGGGACGGAACTTATCGTCCTTCTTCGCGGACCCCGTATGGATATCGACCGAAGTCAGGTTGGCCGTGTTGTCGGCATCGTAACGGAAACGGAACTTGAGGTTGTCATTGATCTTGTTTTCATAAGTAAAGTACGCCCGGCGGAAGGCGAAGAAGTTATCCTTGGGAACCGACGTGACTGGGCCATACTGGGAGAGATAGCTGGTGTAGTCAAAATAGATAGTGGTGTTGAACGTCTGCTGGGCGGACACCATTCTCGCACTTAAGAGCACCAGGCCAAGGATCATAAGATATCTGATGCTTGTCTTCCTTGCCATTCTGGTCAATCTCCTTGCTTGAAAGTTTTCCTAGCCTTCGGCAATCGCTCCCTCCTGACCCTGCAGTCCCGGCTTGGTATTCGCCGGTTCTTTCCTGCCATCCAGCGGGAGAAAACCCATCAAAGCTAGGCTTGAGGATAAGCCCGAAGTGTTAAGACTTGA
>DAIPLF010000396.1:0-2421 GCA_036769375.1 Candidatus Aminicenantota bacterium
AACAGAAATTACGGGGCCTCCGAAGTGCCATTTTTCAGGTCTCCGGTGTCTCACCGATCCTATGTTTTTTCAGCAACTTAAAAAGCCCCTGCCGGGTCAAACCGACCTCCTTGGCCGTCCGCGCTTTGTTGAGGCCGAAGCGGATAAGAGCCTGGCGGATGAATCTCTTTTCGAACTCGGCTTTGGCCAGAAAATAGTTATACGTGACCGGAAGGGCCTGCGCCTGCCGCGGATTGAGCTTGGCAGATAGATGTTCTTCGCGGATCAGCCGGTCCCCGCCGGTCAGGATCAGGCACCGCTGGACCTCGTTTTGGAGCTCCCGGATGTTGCCGGGCCAGGGATAGTCCACCATGATCTCGAGCGCTCCGGGAGAGACATAGGTCTTCTCCCGTCCCATCTCCCGGCCGTACTTATCGATGAAATGGTTGATCAAGGGAACGAGGTCCGCCTTCCGTTCCCGCAGGGGCGGGACTTCGATGGTCAGGATGCGCAGACGGTAGTAGAGGTCCAACCGGAAGCGGCCCTGTTCGATCTCTTTTTCAAGCTCTTTGTTAGTAGCTGAGATGAAGCGGACGTTGATGCGCCGCGTCCGGGTCTCCCCGATCCTCCGGATCTCTTTCTCCTGGAGCAGCCGGAGGAGCTTGGCCTGTAGAGGTGGAGAGAGATCGCCGATCTCGTCCAGAAAAAAGGTCCCTCCGTCGGCCTCCTCGAGCAGCCCCGCCTTGTCCCGTAAGGCCCCCGTGAATGAGCCGCGAGCGTGACCGAACAGCTCGCTTTCCAGCAAGTGGTCAGGGATGGCCCCGCAATTGACGGCGACGAAGGGGCCGGTCCGCCTCCGGCCGCGCCCGTGGACGGCCCGGGCGATCAGCTCCTTGCCGGTGCCGCTCTCGCCATAGATGAAAACAGGAGCATCGGAGTTTTTGACCCTTTCGATCAGTGTCTGGGTCAGGGCGAAGGCCCGACTCTCCCCGATGAGCGGCTCGGGATCCGAAGCCTGTTCCGGGCACTCCGTGCAGTTCGTGAAATCGAGCCCGTTCCTGATGACCGCCGGAAAGGACTGCGTCAGGAAGACAACCGTCTCCAGGTCCGCGGACGAATAGGGCGGCTGACCGGAATCCCGTCCCAGGCAGATCGCCCCCACGGGGTTATCCCCCATCAACAGCGGCAGGCAGAGCAGCCTTCCGGGCCGGCCGTCCGAGGGAACCAGGCCGACCGGACTCGCAGTGAGCCCGGCGGCAAAGAGGGGCCGTTTCTCCTCAGCCGCCTGACGGGCCAGGCTGGAGCAGGCGGCTTCGAACGAGGCGTCCGGCCCGGGCCAGGATCTCATTTCGACCGGCTTCCGGCTTCCATCCAGGACGGCCAGGAGAACGCGGCTGGAGGAAACCTCCTCGCCGATGAGGCGCAGCGATTTGTCCAAAAAAGACTCCACCTGCTCGCGGGAAATGCTCACAATCCAAGGAACGATCACGCGCCGCCTTTTTTCTCATCTAAAGGCTACTATTCCCATAAAATTACTCGATTTTTAAGACCGGGTCAGATAGAATAAAATGGATGTCCGGAAAAACGGCCAACCGGCTGATCGGCGAGAAGAGTCCTTACCTTCGCCAGCACGCCCACAATCCCGTCTCCTGGTATCCCTGGGGCGATGAGGCGTTCCGGGAAGCCGCCCGGACGGACAAGCCGGTCTTCCTTTCCATCGGCTATTCGACCTGCCACTGGTGCCACGTGATGGAGAGGGAGTCCTTTTCCGACGAGGAGACCGCCCGCCTGATGAACGAAACGTTCATCTCCATCAAAGTCGACCGGGAGGAGCGGCCGGACATCGATGGCCACTATATGGCGGTCTGCCAGCTCCTGACCGGAGGCGGAGGATGGCCGCTGACCGTCATCCTGACGCCGGACAGACGGCCTTTTTTCGCCGGCACCTATTTTCCCAAGGAAAGCCGCTTAGGTCTCATCGGGCTCAAAGACCTCGTCGGCCGCGTTGCCGAAGCCTGGAAATCCCGGAGGGCGGAGCTTCTGAGCTCGACCGAAGGTATCCTTTCAGCGCTGACAAAGGCGCCGGAAGCACGGAGCGGTGGGAGACTCACGCTTGCCGTTCTCGACCAGGCCGCTTCCCAGCTCGCGGCCCAGTTCGACCATGAATCCGGCGGGTTCGGCTCAGCTCCCAAGTTTCCGACGTCCCATCACTTGACCTTCCTTCTCCGCTGGGCCAGGAGGAAGAAGGACAAGAACGCTCTGGCCATCGTCGAGAAGACCCTCCAGGCCATGAGGCGGGGCGGGATCTTTGACCAGATCGGGTTCGGGTTTCACCGCTATTCAACGGACCGGCGCTGGCTCGTTCCTCACTTCGAGAAGATGCTCTACGACCAAGCCCTCCTGGCCATGGCTTACACCGAGGCCTTCCAATTCACGGGCCGG
>DAIPLF010000060.1:0-5542 GCA_036769375.1 Candidatus Aminicenantota bacterium
TAGCCGATATAGGCGCCCATGCCGATCCCGAAGGTGACGAGATAGAAAAGGGGTTCGATCAGGCTGACAAGGAACGTCGGGACCACGAATCTCTTATAAGAATAGAGGTTCCGGAGAAAGATGTAATAGATCCGGTAGGACAGGTTCATCCGATCGGGCGACTCAACTCAAGCGGGGGGAATATCCGTTATCTCGGGTAGCTGACCTTGCAGACCTTGAACAGATCCTTCGCCAGAAGGTTCGTCCAATTCAGCTGCTTATAGACCTGGCGGGTCATGTCAAAAGAGCAGTAAGGCCTCCATTCCGCCGTGTTCGACGGGTCGGGCGTCTCGACGCTGAAGGTCACCTTGTCGAGAGTTGCGAACGTCTTGTAGAGCTTTTCGACCTTGGGGGCCAGGTCGGCGCCGACCTGCTGGTCAAAGTCCTGTTGGTCCGCCAGGTACAGATGATAGTTGACTTCATAGCCCTCGGCTGTCTTGTTCAACTCAGAAGCCCCCGAGATCTGGGCGCCAGCTTTCCCCATGACCGACATCACGGCCTCCAGGCTAAGGCTCTCGGTTTCGGCGGGCGCTCCCGTTTTCCCCTTGCAGGCGGAAATGGAGATCGCCGCCAGGATGATCAGTGCGAGCGCCCCGATCCGGACCAGCATCTTCATTGTGTCTTTCATTTTAGCTCCTCATATGGCTCTTAAGATTATTCATCCACGAACCCCGCCAAAAGTCAAGCCGGGGTCGGGGCGTTTTGATTCACTTTGGGTCTGGCTTCTCCTCTTGGCGTGACTTCCTGTATTCCCCGATCCTCTTCTTGGTAAGGTTGATGAGCCAGGTGACTTTGATCCCCCGCGGGCAAACGCGGGTGCATTCAAACCGGCTTTCGCAGGGCCACACCCCGTCCGGGTCATCGAGAGCGGGAAGGCGGTCTGCAAAACCCCTGTCCCGGCTGTCCTCGTTGAACCGGGCGGCCTGGACGATGGCAGCGGGGCCGACAAAGGCAGCATTTTTTTCCTGGCGCACCGGGCAGGCCGAATAACAGGCGGCGCACAGGATGCACTTGGTCGGGTCGTCGATCCTGGACCGTTCCGCCGGGGTCTGAAGACGTTCCTTCCCGGCGACAGGCTCGGGGTTGCTGAAATAGGGTTTAATCTTGCGGTAGTGGGCGAAAAAGGGGCTCTGGTCGACCATCAGGTCCTTTTCGACCGGCACGGTCTTCAGGGGCTCGATTCGGATGACCGCCGCTTCTCTTTCAGCTACATCCTTAATCAGAGTCTTACAGGCCAAACGTTCCTTCCCATTTATGACCATGGCGTCGGACCCGCAAATGCCATGGCCGCAGCTCTTGCGCAGCCCCAGTGTCGGATCGAGGACCCGGCTCACGTGCAACAGGACGTCGAGCAGGCGGTCGTTGGGAAGGGCGTCCAGTTCGAACTTCTGCCAGGAAGGATCCCTGTCTTTCTCCGGGTTAAAGCGGCGGATCTCGAGGATGATCTTCATTATGGATTCCTCAGTATCTCCTCGGTTTGGGGGGCCAGAGCGAAATATCCACGGGCTTGCTGCCGATCACCACCCTTTGCTCCTTGAGCCAGGCGAGGGAATGCCGGAGCCAGTTCGGGTCATCCCTCTCCGGATAGTCCTCCCTGGCATGAGCGCCCCGGCTCTCCCGCCGCTGGAGAGCACAGCTGGCCGTTACGTAGGCAAGGTCGAGGAGGTTTCCCAACTCGAGGATGTCGAGGAGTTCGGTGTTAAAGGCTTGCCCCCTGTCCCGAAGACCGACCCATCGATACTGATTGCGGAGGTCCGCAATCTCCCCGACGGCTTCCTCCATGTCCTTGCCTTTCCGATAGATCCCCACCTTCTGCATCATCACTTCCTGAAGCCGGTCGCGGATCCCTTCAGGAGACGGACCCGGCTTCGCCGCTCGGAGCCGAGTCAGTTTCTCCAGTACTCCTTCTGTGGCGCCCTCCGGAAACGATGGGAAGTCGGCCTGGGCAATAGAGTCGGCTATGGCCAGGCCTGCCCTGCGGCCGAAGACAACAAGGTCGACCAGACTGTTCGTGCCCAGCCTGTTCGCCCCATGGACGGAGACGCAAGCGCATTCCCCAGCAGCGTACAGTCCTTCGACCGTTGTCCCCTTTTCATCGCCGAGCACACGGCCGTGCTCGTCGGTCGGGATCCCTCCCATGGCATAGTGCGCGGTCGGCTGCACCGGGATGGGCTCCTCGGCCGGGTCGAGGCCCAGGTAAGTCCTGCAGAATTCCGAAATCTCGGGGATTTTCGCGGCGATCGTTTCCCGCCCCAAGCCGGTCGCGTCGAGAAGGAGGAAGTCATCGGCCGAGCGGTCGGCCTTTATCCCCCGGCCCTCCTTTATTTCGGTGAGCATGGCCCGGGAGATCAGGTCCCGGGGGGCCAGGTCGAGAAGCGTCGGCGCATACTCCTCCATGAAGCGCTCGCCCTTCCTGTTCTTCAGTATTCCTCCCTCTCCACGCACGGCCTCGGTGATCAGGATCCCCAGCCCGCGCATCCCCGTCGGATGGAACTGAAAGAACTCCATGTCCTCGAGCGGCAGGCCTCGCCGGGCCAGGACAGCCGGACCGTCACCCGTGTTCGCGTGGGCATTCGAGGTGATCCGGAACATCCGGCCAAAGCCCCCGGTCGCGAGCAACACAGCCTTGGCCCTAAAAAAATGGACCTTGCCCGTGGCCAACTCTAGGGCTGCCAGCCCCGAGCACCTGCCACGGTCGATGAAGACGTCCAGCAGGAAGAACTCATCGAAGAAGACGACATCCTGTTTGACGCATTGCTGGAACAAGGTCTGGAGGATCATGTGGCCGGTCCGGTCGGCGGCATAACAAGCCCGCCTCACGGGGGCTTCGCCGAAATTCCGGGTGTGGCCGCCGAACCGCCGCTGGTCGATCCGGCCGTCGGGAGTGCGATTGAAAGGCAACCCGATATTTTCCAGATGATAAACCGCCTTGACCGCTTCCTCAGCCAGAATGAGGGCTGCGCGCTGGTCGGTAAGATAGTCCCCGCCTTTGACCGTGTCGAAGGCATGCCATTCAGGCCGGTCCTCTTCCACGTTGCCCAAGGCGGCGCCAATTCCGCCTTGAGCTGCCCCGGTGTGAGAACGGATCGGATAGAGCTTGGAGAGAACGGCGGTCTTCGCCTTACGGCCCGCCTCCAGGGCACAATACAGCCCGGCGCCTCCGCCGCCGATGACGATGACATCGTATTCGTGAATCGAGGTGCCCTCCATTTTCCGGAAACCTCACCCTCTAAGACCAAGATAGAATCCGCCGTTAGGGTTGTCAAGGCAGAGAGAGCGGGAGCCGTCCTTGATCATCGATCGGGACGGGTTGCGCAGTCCGCAATTTCCCGATATTATAAAAATAGAGGAATTGATTCTCCAAAAGACAACTTGTGAGGGGGAGGCTATGAACCTCACACACAAGATCCTGAGCCGCCATCTGGCTGAGGGACGGCTTGTCCCGGGAGAGGAGATCGCCGTCCGCATCGACCAGACGCTTCTCCAAGACGCCACCGGAACCTTGGCCATGCTGGAATTCGAGAGCCTCGGTTTGGATGGTGTCAGGGCCGGCCTCTGCGTCCAGTACATCGATCATAACCTGCTGCAGACAGACACCAAGAACGCCGACGACCACGTTTACCTGCAAACCGCCTGCCGGAAGTACGGCCTTTACTGCAGCCGGCCCGGGAACGGCGTTTCTCATCAGGTTCATATGGAACGCTTCGGAGTCCCCGGCCAAACCCTGCTCGGCGCGGACAGTCATACACCTGGCGGCGCCGGGGTTTCTATGCTGGCCATGGGGGCAGGAGGGCTGGATGTCACCCTGGCCATGGCCGGCCAACCGTACCATCTTCCCTGTCCCAATGTGCTCGGGGTCAGACTCGTCGGTCGCCTGGGTCCCTGGACGAGCGCCAAGGATGTCATCTTGGAGATGCTCCGCCGCTACGGCGTCAAGGGCGGAGGCGGCAAGGCCGTCGAGTACTTCGGTCCGGGGGTGGAAACGCTGTCTGCGCCCGACCGCATGGTCATCGGGAACATGGGGACCGAGATGGGCGCCACCACCACCGTTTTTCCCTCAGACGGGCGGACCCGCACCTTTCTCGAGGCCCAAGGACGAGGACATGTGTGGACGGAGCTCCGGCCCGATGAAGGTGCCGACTATGATGAGGAGATTGAGGTCGACCTTGCCCGGGTCGAGCCACTGATCGCCCTCCCCTCTTCACCCGGAAACGTAGTGCCGGTAAGTCAAGTCGCCGGGACCAAGGTCGATCAGGTCTTGATCGGCAGCAGTGCCAATTCCGGATTTCGGGATTTCCTCATCGCAGCCAAGATGCTCGAGGGGAGAAAGATCAATCAGGATACGGCCCTGTTCATCAACCCGGGAAGCCGGCAGATTCTGGAAACACTGGTCCACTCCGGAGGACTTCTGCCGCTCATCCGGGCCGGCGCGAGGGTATTTGAGCCGGGCTGTCAAGGCTGCATTGGAATGGGGCAGTCTCCGGGCACAGGACAGGTGAGTCTCCGGACGGTCCCCCGCAATTTTCCGGGCCGCTCCGGAGTCCCCGACGACCGGGTCTATCTCTGCTCGCCGGAGACGGCGGCGGCTTCCGCCCTGACGGGAGTTATCACCGACCCCCGCGACCTTGGGAAGGTCACGGACTACCCGGATATCCGGGAGCCGGAACATTATCTCGTCGACGATTCCTCGATCATCCCTCCCCTTGATCGGGAGGAACGAAGGCTCATCAGGGTCATCCGCGGCCCGAACATTCATCCTTTTCCCAGCCTGCCCCCACTCGAACAGGATTTCCAGGGACGCGTCGTGATCAAGGTGGGAGACAATATCTCCACTGACGCCATCCTTCCCGCCGGAAGCCACATCCTCCCGCTGCGCTCAAACATCGCGGCCATAAGCGAGTTCGTGTTTAGCCAGGTCGACCCCGATTTCGTCAAGAAATGCCGGGCGGCGCAAAACGCCGTGGTTATCGGCGGTGACAATTACGGCCAGGGGTCGAGCCGCGAGCACGCCGCCCTCGCCCCCCGCTTCCTGGGAGTACGGGTTAAGATCGTGAAGAGCTTCGCCCGGATTCACCGGGCCAACCTGGCCAACTTCGGCATCGTTTTCCTCACCTTCAAGAACCCGCGTGATTACGAGCAGATCAGTCCGGGCGCAAAGGTCGCCATCCCCGGGTTGCGCGAGCTGATTGCGCTGGGTAAGACCGAGATCCCGGTCGAGATCGATGGGCGGAAGATCGTCAGTCTGCTTGATGCCACTCCCCGGCAGCGCCAGTATCTCCTGGCGGGAAGCGCCCTGAATTTTGTCCAGCAGGAATCGAAACGATGACCCTGGGTTTGAAGGAGACTTATGAAATGACAGAAGCCGACGTTCGTCCGGCCGAAAGAACCAGCCGTAGGAGCTTTCTCCAAGTCGCGATCTGGACCATAACCGGTCTGATCGGCCTGGTCTTGGGGATACCCTTCCTGGCCGCCCTCGTCGGCAGCGCCAGCCGGAAGAGGGAGC
>DAIPLF010000060.1:5642-8757 GCA_036769375.1 Candidatus Aminicenantota bacterium
GCTTATACGGCCGACGGACGGGTCGTCGCCGGCCCGGCCCCCCGGCCCCTGGATAGCCTCCCCGTCGAGGTCCGGCAGGGCCGCGTCTTCGTTAAGTGGCAGCAGTTCAAGGTCGGCACGCCCAGGAAACTTCTGGTTTAGGAGCCCGCCATGTTCGAACGCCTCTGGCACTGGATCAACGAGCGCTGGCCGGCGAAACCGGTCGTTCAGACTCTCCTGACCGAAGAGATCCCGGGCGGGGCAACCTTCAAGTTCGGCTTTGGCGCCTGTGTCCTGTCTGTTTTTTTTCTCCAGGCAGCCACCGGGCTCATGCAGCTTTTTTTCTATGTACCCTCCGTCGACCACGCCTATGTGAGCCTCAGCTTTCTGCGCACTGAGGTCCCCTTCGGCTGGCTCATCCACAACCTTCATTACTGGGGCGCGACAGCGATGCTCACCCTCGTCCTTATTCACATGACTCAGGTTTACTTGTGGGGAGCCTACAAGTCTCCCCGGGAGCTCGTCTGGCTGTTGGGAAGTTTCAATTTCTTGCTGGCCATGTTGATGATGTTCGCCGGGTCTCCGCTGCCCTGGGATGAGAAAGGATATTGGTCGACCGAGGTCGGCACGAGCATCGCCGGCACAGTGCCGTTCATCGGTGATTTGGTGAAGCGTATCCTGCGCGGCGGAGAGGAGATGGGACAGCCGACCATCTCCCGGTTTTTCGTCCTTCACGTGGCCATACTTCCTGTTCTTTTGATCACCTTCATCATTTTGCATCTGGTCGCTTTCCGCCGGTTCGGCTGCGTCGGCCCCTGGCAGGAGGCCAAGCGGTCCACCACGGGTCCGTTCTGGCCGGACCAACTTTTCAAAGACCTGATCATGATCGGCGGGATCGTTATCATCTTGCTGACCCTAGCTGTTTTCGTCCCGCCCGACTTCTCCGGGCCGGCGGATCCGCTCGATACGACCTTCGTGCCAAAATCCCAGTGGAACTTCCTTTTCCTCTTCCAGGCATTGAAATATTTTCCCGGACGCCTCGAGGCCGTCGGCACGCTGGGCATTCCCCTTGTGATCATCCTCCTCCTGGTCTCGGCGCCGTTTGTCGACAGGCGGAAGGAGCGCAACCCCGCCAAGCGGCCGGTGGCCATGGGCTTGTTTATTGTGGTCGCGCTGGTCATCATCGGCCTGAGCATCATGGGAAGCAGGAGCATGCCCGGGGTAACCCGGGGCGGCCCCGCCGCGAAACCGGAGGGAACTGCAGGGACTCCAATCGTCCCTCCACCGAGCGAGGGAGAGCAGCTCGTCAAAACGCTGGGCTGCCTCGGCTGCCACACAATCAAGGGAGAGGGCGGGAAGGTGGGCCCTAACCTCTCCGCCGAAGGCTCCAGGGGCCGCGACCGGGAATGGCTAGCCAAGCAGATCAGGGAGCCGAAATCCCACAACCCCGCTTCGGTCATGCCTGCATTCAGCAACCTTGAGGACAGCCAGATCGACGCCCTCATCGAGTACCTGCAAGGGTTGAAATCGGGAGGCGGCGGGCAGACTCTCGCTTCCGGGCTCCTCCAAAGTCCGACCTCTGGGTTCCCCCAGGAAGGCCAACCCGGAAACGAAGAACAGGAGGCCGGGCGCCCAGTCACTGCGGCCCAACAGTTCATCGGCGACCCGAGGCACGGCGGAAAGCTCTTCCGGCAATACTGCGAAGCCTGTCATGGCCTTGCGGGAAGAGGCGGGGTGCCGAACCCCGGCTCGGCTGACGGGACGGTCCCCACTCTCAATCCGATCGAAGAGGAGCTGGCCGATAAAGAGCCGGCCCGATTTGTCGCTAAGATCGATCCTTTTATCCAATATGGAGAGACGCCTTCCGGCCCGCAACCCGCGCTTAAGATGCCTGATTTCGGACGGTCTCTCGCCCTGACCCAGGGACAGATATCCCACCTCGAGGCTTACATTCTGAGCCTGAATGGGGTCAGGCGCGACCGGATCTCCGTCCCGGGAGTCCGTCCCGCTTCATTTTTTGTCCTGGTACTGGGGGTCTTCGGCCTGGGCATCCTGTGCCTGGCGGGAATCCGGCTCTGGAAATCCAGGCGTTAGTCGCCGGGCCACTCCGAATTGTAGATTTTCGTGCCCAGGAGTCCGAGCAAGAAGCTGCAGACAAAGGCGGCCAGGGCGACGAGGATGACCAGAGCCCGCGGGCCGGGTGCGTCCACACCCTTCTGCCATACTAGGAGCGCCAGGGCGATCGATAGAACAAGAAATAGAGAGGCGAGCGCTAATTTACGCTTGAGGATCAAAGAACGGCCGATCTTTTTGAACCGGACCCGGCCGTCGAGCCATCCTACGAGGAGGGAGAGGGCGACGAGGAGAGGGAGAAAGAGCGATAAGAACTTGAGCCCGCTCACAAAAAAATCCTCGACTTTGCCCCGGAAAAGAAGAGGAGAGATAGACAGCACGAGAACCGAAGCGGCGAATGCCTGCGGAAAATGGACGGCGATCGGATGGATGGTCAGGTTGAGATAGCGTCGTCTCCGGGCGGATATTCTATCGGTGTAGGGCTCGAACACGGCGCGCAAAGCGCCGCAGGCTGGGCACTTGTCCCCCAGTTTTTTTTCGGCAGTGATATAGCCGCAGACCTTGCATCTGACCTTAGGGCTCACGTTTCACCTCCGAACCGCAACGATTGGCCTCACCTTCTAATCTAGGGTATTTAGCGGATTGGCTCAAGCGCTTTCTACCAGCGGTGCCGGGACTCAAAAACCCGGTTGCGCAGGCCTTGGGACAAGAAACGGAGGTTGTTCATGACGAGGGGAATGACGAGCGCTGGGTCGTGTCTCCACAAGCGGCTGCGCATAATGTAGAGCGGGTGGAAATAGAGCTTTAGGCCTGACCGGACTATGGCCCGGCTGATTTCATCCGGAGCCAGGTATCGCGTCCGCACGTTGGCGATGAAGCCATTGTAGCGGGAATAGTCGGAGGCGTTCGTCACCAGGTCCGCTTCGAGGAGCTCGCTACGGGTTTCTGTTTTGGGATAGGGAGTCAAGACCTGGACGATGGCGTGGTCGACTCCGAGGTCGTAGGCGAACCGGAAGGTCGCCTCAATGTCGCTCCGGTCGTCCTCAGGGTGTCCGACGATGAA